>JBDGXT010000126.1:0-6262 GCA_039584455.1 Gemmatimonadota bacterium | reverse complement strand
AGATCGCGGGAGGACACGATGCGCAAGCTGAGTCGACGGGAGTTCGTGCATCTCACGGCCGCGGCGCTGGGCGGCGTCGCCGCGAGCGGCTGTTCAGGCGGAACCACGGAGCCCTCGGGCCCGGGCGGGCCCTCCGAACCCCCGCCGCCCCCGCCTCCACCCTGGAATCCTCCCGGGCCGAACGACCCCATCATCCCCGTCTCGGCGGTGCAGGGCACCGATCTCGCCGGCATGACGGAGGAGGCGCTGAACCGGCTGGGCGGCATCGGCCAGGTCGTGCGCCAGGACGAGACCGTGTTCATCAAGCCCAACATGGTCACGCTGCCGTGGGGGGACTCCGGCACGGTCTTTACGAGCGGGGAGTGCACCAAGGTGGAGATCGTTGTGGCCGTGGCCGAGGAGTGTCTCAAGGCCGGCGCCGCCGAGGTGCTGATCGGTGACGGATCCCAGATGCCCACGCTCAACTGGCGCTGGGCCACCACCCTGGACGGGTCGACCAACCTGTCCGACGAGGTGGTGCGGCTCAGCAACCACTACGGCAAGCCGGTGGCCGTGGTGTCGCTCGAGGTGGACTCTCCCAATTGGACCGAGGTCCCGTCCAGCACGCCGGCCGGGAGTATTACGGTCTACAGTATGGTGGCGCAGGCGGATAGGGTGATCTCGATTCCGGTGGCCAAGACGCACTCCAACGCACAGCTCACCCTCGCGTTCAAGAACTTCATGGGTGATCTCGATTCCGGTGGCCAAGACGCACTCCAACGCACAGCTCACCCTCGCGTTCAAGAACTTCATCGGCGTCACCCCCCTGGACCGATATGCGCAGTGGGTCGGCAGTAGCTGGAACCGGGGCTCGGGTCTCAATCACAACACGCCCGCGTCAATCGCCCAGGTCTACCTCGACGTGGCGGCCGGCATCAACGCCGACCTGGCCGTGGTCGACTTCTCGATTGGGGTGGAGGGTCAGGGGCCCACCCTCGGCAACGGCGGGCGCACCGTGGACATGCGACAGCGGGGCGGTTCCTGGCTGGTGCTGGCCAGCGCCGATCTGGCGGCCGCCGACGCGACCACCGCGCGTATCATGAGCCACGATCCGGCTACGGTGACGCAGCTCGTGATGGCGTATGACATGGGGTTGGGGGAGGTGCGGGAGGAAGCCATCGAGATCCTGGGTCCGGACCTGCAGGATCTCACGGTGGACTGGGCCCGCGCGCTGGTGATGGCGCCGCCTGCCGGGGCGCCGGTCTTTTCGCGACGCCCCTGCCCGTTGGGCTGCACATAGGCGCCCGCTACATTTCATTCGAAGCTAGCCCCACACACCGGTCATGCTGGGAGGGGATATGAGGAAGTCCGTGCACGCGTTTTCGCTCACGCTGCTCGCGACGGCGCTCGTGCTGGGCTGTGGCGAGTCCACCGGGCCGGGCGAGCTGTCCTTCGAGTGGAGTGGGCAGATCGCCCAGGGCGACGTGCTCGAGATCAAGGGCATCAACGGCAGCATCGAGGTGACGCTGGCCTCCGGCGCGACGACCGAGGTGACGGCGTTCAAGCGCTCCGACGCGAACGATCCGGACTCGGTGACCGTCGAAGTGGTGGAGCACGCGGGTGGCATCACGATCTGCGCGGTCTATCCCGATGTGCCGGGCCAGCCGGTCAACGAGTGCCTCCCCGGCGACCAGGGTCACATGAGCGTGCAGGACAACGACGTCGCCGTGAACTTCACGGTCCTGCTCCCGGCGGGCGTCGTGTTCACGGGGAACACCATCAACGGCAGCGTGACGGCGGACGACCTGCTGAGCAACGTCTTCCTGGAGACGATCAACGGCGACGTTCGTGTTTCGACCACGCAGCTGGCGCTGGCTGAGACCGTGAACGGTTCGGTCGACGCCTCCATCGGGTTGACCACGTGGGACCGGGACCTGGAGTTTTCCTCGGTGAACGGGAACGTGACGGTGGAGGTACCCGCGGCGACCAACGCGGAGGTCAGGGCGCGGTTCGCGAACGGCTCCATCTCCACAGACTTCGCGCTGACGGAGGTGGCGCCCGGTGATTGGCGGGGGACCCTGGGCAGCGGCGGCCGAGTCCTGACCATCGAGACGGTGAACGGCAACGTCGCCCTGCGGCAGGGACCGTAGGGTGGGAACCCGTTCGCTCGCGTGACATCAACTGAAACACGCCGCCGCACGGACCGTAGAGGGGGATGGTATCCAGCCATCTCCCTCTCTCGTTGTCAGCGGCTGAAAGGAGCATGGGTATGTCCCGGGTGGTGATGTTGACGCTCTTGGCGGTGCCGCTCCTCTTCTCGCTGTCGCAGCCCGCCGTCGCCCAACAGACGGGCGAGCTCAGTTACCGCGACGAGTCCGTCATGCCGGCCGGCATGATCGGGCAGCGTATCCAGTCGCTCATCGCGACGTTCAACTCCGGTGACCCGGGGCAGGTACGGCGTTTCCTCGAGGAGGAGTGCACCGCGGAGTTTCGCGACTATGCCCCCATGGAGGAGCATTTCTCGGTCTTCGCCTCCATCAAGCGGCAGTGGGGCGGCATCGATTTTCACAGTATCCGGTCCTACGACCCACCACGGCCGGATGAGACGGTCGTGATCCTGAAGGACCACAACCTGGGAGCGTGGCGGGCTTTCACGCTGCGGTTCGGCAACTCGGCGGAGCAGCTCATCTCAGGGATCAGCTTCAACGACGCGCGCACCCCGTCCAACGTATCGGCGCCGCCTCTCACGGAGGCCGGATTCGTCCAGGCGGTCAACACGCTGGTCGAGCGAGCCTGCTCGAAGGATGTGCTGTCGGGGACGGTGCTGGTCGCCCGCGGAGACGATGTGCTTCTGACTCATGCCTGCGGTGAGGCGAGCAAGCGCTTCCACGTCCCCATCAACGTCGACACGAGGTTCAACCTGGGCTCGATGAACAAGATGTTCACGTCCACCGCGATCATGCAGCTGGTGGAGCAGGGGGTCGTGTCGGTCGACGAGCCGATCGGCACGTACGTGGACACGACGTGGCTCCCACGCGAGGTGACCGACAAGATCACGATCCATCATCTCCTGACCCACATGTCGGGGCTGGGCAGCTATTTCAATGACCTCTACTGGAGGACGTCGCGGCTCGAGTTCCGCGAGCTGGACGACTACAAGCCGCTGGTCCGGATGGAGGAGCTGGCGTTCGAGCCCGGGACGGAGTACGCCTACAGCAACACCGGCATGTTCCTGCTCGGGGTCGTGCTCGAGAGTGCGACGGGTGAGAATTACTTCGACTACATCCGAAAGCACATTTACGCGCCGGCGGGCATGAGCAACAGCGACAGCTACGACATGGACCGGCCGGTCGAGAACTTGGCCATTGGGTACCATCCCGATGCGGACAGCGAGTTCGGGTGGGAAAACAACATCTACCTGCACGTCGTGCGGGGCGGCCCGGCAGGAGGCGGGTTTTCCACCGTTGGGGACCTCCACCGTTTCGCGCAGGCGCTCCTGGCGGGCAAGCTCGTCTCTCAGGAGTCCCTGGACCGGATGTGGACGGACCACTCCGGTGAGGGCTACGGATACGGCTTCGGCCTGTCCATGAGTCCCAACGGCAGGGTCGTCGGCCACGGTGGGGGCTTCCCGGGCATCAACGCCAATCTCCAGCTCTACCTCGACCGGGGGTACGTCGTGGCCGTGATGTCCAATTACAGCGACGGCGCCCTTCCGATCTCGCGTCAGATCGCGACCTACCTCATGCGGGTGCCGACGGGCGACGACTGACGCTCCCCCGCAGGCCACACACCGAGCCCCACGGCCGCGCGGTGGCTGTGGGGCTTGTGCTTGTGGACCGCCGAGTGCGCGCTGGCTCCTGGCGTACCCCCGCCGTATCCTTCGAGTGTTCCTTCGAGGGTGCCATGACTGAGCCCGAGCGCGTCGGGATTGCCCAGCGGCTTGCACTGTACCTCGATCCCGGCGGTGATCATCCGCTCCACCGCCAGATCGCGGATCGGGTGTGGCTCGAAGTGATCACCGGGACGCTCGAGACGGGGGAGCGGCTGCCGACGGTGCGCCAACTCGCCATCGACCTGGCGGTGCATCCCAACACGGTTGCTCACGCCTACCAGGAGCTCGAGACGCTGGGCGTGCTCGTCACCCGAGGCGGTGAGGGCAGCTTCGTCGGCCTCGCGCCGCCCGATCAGGACACCGTGGAGCGCCGGGCCCAGCTGGAGCGCGTATGCCAGGACGTAGCCGCCCAGTGCGAGGCCCTGGGGCTTCCCCTCGATGAGGTCATCGAAGCACTGATCGCGCTCCGGTCTTCGGAGCGCGAGTCGAATGCCAGGAGGGGTTCACCATGAGCGATGAGTTTCTGCCGGTTCGCGTCACGCGCGGCCTGCCCTCTCGCCCGACCAAGTCCCCCAATGACACCCGCTATCCGACGGTGGCGGTCATCTCGGGCCTGGTGAGTGCCGCGGCCGTGGGCGGTGCGCTGTTTGCACTGCCCATCGACTGGGAGCCCTGGCGCGCCGTGGTGGCGCCGGTCGTCACCGCGCTGACCGCCGCACTGGTCGGATCCTCGATCAAGTTCGCGGATCAATGGGAGAAGGCGGTGGTGCTACGGCTGGGCAGGTACCGCGGGCTCAGAGGTCCCGGATTGTTTTACGTGATTCCGGTCTTGGACCGCGTCGGCTACCACATCGACCAGCGCATCCGCACCACGGATTTCGGTGCCGAGTCTTGCCTCACCAAGGACACGGTGCCCGTGAACGTGGACGCGATCGCCTTCTGGATCGTGTACGACGCCGAGCGCGCAGCGCTCGAGGTACAGCAGTACGAGCAGGCCGTGGTGTTGGCAGCGCAGACGGCTCTGCGTGACGCCATTGGCAAGCACGACCTGGCCGAGCTGATCCAGTCGCGCAAGGAGCTGGGGGAGGGGCTGCAGCGCATCCTCGACGAGAAGATGCACGACTGGGGCATCCAGGTACAGTCGGTGGAGATCCGGGACGTGATCATCCCCAAGGCCCTGGAGGAGGCGATGTCCCGCCAGGCGCAGGCCGAGCGCGAGCGGCAGGCGCGGATCATTCTGGGCACCGCCGAGACGGAGATCGCCGGCAAGTTCGTCGAGGCGGCCGAGCAGTATCGCGAGCACCCCATGGCGCTCAACCTGCGGGCCATGAACATGCTGTACGAGAGTATTGTGAAGCGTGGGTCGCTGATGGTCGTGCCCTCGGGGCTGGCCGACTCGCTGAACGTCACGAACGTCATGGGCCTCGCAGGAGCGGCCGGAATGACGCCATCCACGGAACCAGGGGAGGACGACGAGGCGGCGGAGGATTCCGACTGAAGCACATCATCTACGTGCACGGACGCGGTGCCAAACCCCAGCGCCGCGTTCTCTTCGCCAACGTGCAGCGAGCGCTCCGAGAGCGGATCGCCCAGGTCGACCGGGCGGCCGCGCGCGAGCTCGAGCGGGGAGACGTGCGCCTGACCCTCGCGTACTACGGCGACCTCACCACTGCCCTGATGGTCGCGGCGCGGCCGGAGCGGGCGGAGTCGATGGTTCGACGCCGCGGCAAGCTGTTCGAGCCCCCGGGGGAGGACCAGCCGTGGCTCGACCAGTTGGTGGCGCGGCCCCTCAGGAGTCACTCCGCCGAGCACTACAAGCAGCTGGTGCGCGAGCACCGTAACCTGCGTTTCCTGGATGACGTGCTGCGGGTCGCGAGTCCGCTGGGTTCCCTCACGCGGCTCGGGATCGGCGCGATCGCGCGGCTCTTTCCGGACCTGGGGGCCTACCTGCGGACTCGTGAGTGGGGCTCCGCGATGCGACGCCGCGTGCAGCGTGTGCTGAGCCTGGCGCTGCGCCAGGGTGACGACCTCGCGGTGGTCACCCACAGCATGGGCTGCATCATTGCCTATGACGTGCTGTGGAAGCTCTCGCGGCTGAGCGAGCACCGCAGGGTGCACGACAAGAAGGTCTCGCTGTGGATCACCATGGGGAGCCCGCTCGGTGACGGCATCATCCGGCGCCACCTGTACGACGCCGACGAGCCGGACGACGGTCTCTACCCGGCTAACGTTCGGGATTGGACGAATATCGCCGCGCACGACGACTTCGTGGTGCATCACGCCAAGGCGGAGGTCAACTTTGGGAAGATGCAGGCGCGACGGCTGGTGCGACGGATTCGAGACCTACCACGCATCTACACCTTTTGGGTGGGCGCGACCGGCTCCAATCCGCACAAGTCGTTCGGCTACTTGAACCACCCGGTGGTGGCGAGGACCTTGGCGAAGTGGATT
>JBDGXT010000125.1:0-7681 GCA_039584455.1 Gemmatimonadota bacterium | reverse complement strand
GTTCCGCGGACCAGCGCCGTCCGGCATCGTCGGTTACCCAACGCATTTCGGTCTCAAAGTGGCGTACGTTCAGGTTGCCAAGGGGGTTGCGGCCCTTTAATCTACCCCGGGTCCGGACCATATGCTACATGGAAGACAAGAACTTGGGTGTCGTCGCGTCCCGCCTGGCTGATGCCTTGGCCGGCTCCTACGAGATCGAAGGGGAGATCGGTCGGGGCGGGATGGGCATTGTCTACAGCGCACGCGACGTCAAGCTCAAGCGCCGGGTAGCGATCAAGGTCCTCCCCCCTGAGCTAGCCTTCCGCGAGGAGATCCGAAAGCGATTCCTGCGAGAGGCCCAGACCGCCGCACGGCTCTCCCATCCCCACATCGTGCCCATCCATGCCGTCGGCGAAGTCGAGGGCCTGGTCTACTTCGTGATGGGGTACGTGGACGGCGAGTCCCTGGCGGCGCGCCTCAGGCGCCGGGAGCGGCTCCCTGCCGAAGAGGCCCGCCGGGTCATGAAGGAGACGGCCGACGCCCTCGGACTGGCCCACGCGATGAGCGTGATCCACCGCGACATCAAGCCCGACAATATCCTGCTGGAGGGCACGCGCCGCCGGGTGATGGTCACTGATTTCGGGATCGCCAAGGCACTGACCGACGCCGGTGGCGGGACCCTCACCGGTACCGGCGTGGCCATCGGGACGCCGGCCTACATGAGCCCGGAACAGGCCGGCGGCGAGAAGGAGATCGACGCCCGCAGCGACGTCTACTCGCTCGGCGTGGTGGCATACGAGATGCTTACGGGCGAAGTGCCGTTCAAGGCCCCCACCGTGGCAGGCATGCTGCTCAAGCAGGTGACCGAGGTCCCGGCAGACATCCGCAGCGTGCGGTCTGACTGCCCCGAGGAGCTCACTACCACCGTCATGCGGTGCCTCGACAAGGACCCCGAGAACCGGTGGCCCACCGCCGACGCGCTCCGACGGGCCCTGGAGAGCCGGCAGTCGGCGCCATACCAACCCCGCTCTCCATTGAGCCGCCGGCCTAGCCGATCGGGCACAGGCCGCCCGGCGGCACGCTCGCAGCGAGCGGAGGATCGTGCACGGCCTCCGGCCCGCCAGAAGGACGCGGAGTGGTGGGACTGGTTCAGCGAGGGCCGCGCTCCAGCCCGCAGGCCGGGCGCACGACCCCAGCGCCGGCGCGAGGCCAAGAAGCAGACGCCCGAAAAGCGGGACCAGCAGGGCGAACCGGGTATCGTCCGGAAGTTCCGGGCCAACTTCGCCTCGTACGTCTCGGTGTGCGGAGGCCTGTTGCTGCTGAACGTTGTGACCGGAATCGACTCTCCGTGGTTCCTCTTCCCGGCCATAGGCTGGGGCATCGGCCTCGGCTCGCAGTACGGCAAGCTGTGGTCGGCCGGCTACAGCATGCGGGACGTGCTGGCGCTGCCGGCCGCCGTGGTGGAGCCCACGTCGGGCGAGTTCGGCACGATGGTGAGTCAGATCGAGCAGATGCGCAAAGACCACGCGGCCATCGTGCGCCTGGTGGAGAAGCTGCCCGAATCCGATCGGCAGATGCTGCCGGAGGTGGTACCCACCGTGAACGCGCTCATGGAGCGTGCCGTAGAGCTCGCACGCACGCTACAGGCAATGGACCGGGATGTCGATGACGAGGCGGTGGCGCGCCTCGACGCACGCATTCAGGAGTTCGAGGGCGAGTCGGCCGATGCCGAGAGCGAGCGGCGCCTCGACCTGTTAAAGCGCCAGCGGGCGGCCATCGAGGAGCTGGTCAAGCGGCGCGCCAAGGTGGAGTCGCAATTCGAGTCGTGCGTATTGGCCGTACAGAACGTACGGTTTGACCTGCTGCGGCTGCGCTCGGCGGACATGGATCAGGTGCTCAGCGATCTCACGTCGGCCACGCAGCAGGCCAGGGCACTGCGGATAGACGTTGAGGCCGCGATCGATGCCGCCGGGGAGATCAGGGAAGCCCTCGGGAAAGGCGCCCCCCGCTAGAACGCGTGCAGCTCCCGAATCGCCGCGGTCAGATCCGCGACTTGCGGCAGGATCACATCTTCCAACTCCGGTGAGTACGCCACGAACGTGTCGGTTGACGCCACACGCCTTACCGGCGCATCCAGCCACTGGAAGAGCTCCTCGCCGACCCGCGCCGCGATCTCTGCCCCGTAACCCCACGAGACCGAGTCCTCGTACGCCACGATCACCCTGTTGGTCTTCTTCACCGACTGGGTGATCGTCGTCCAGTCCACCGGGCTCAGCGAACGCAGGTCGATCACCTCGGCATCGATATCTTCGCTCTCTGCCAGTTCCTTCGCGGCAACGAACGAGCGCTGCACCAGCGCACCGTAGGTGATCACCGTGAGATCCGCGCCCTCCCGCACCACCTTCGCCTTCCCGAATGGAATCATGAACTCGGGGCCGGGATACGCGGACTTATTGTAGGTCTGCCGGTAGAGGTGTTTGTGCTCCAGGAAGAGCACCGGGTCATCGCATCGAATCGCGGTGCGCAGCAGGCCGTTGGCGTCGAGCGCCGTCGCCGGGCAGATCACCCGCAGGCCCGGGATGTGCGTGAACAGCGAGGCGCCCGTCTGCGAGTGGTAGACCGCTCCACCCTTGAGGTATCCGCCGTACGTCGCCCGCACCACGGCGGGGCACGCGAAGGCGTTGTTGCTGCGCCACCGTAGCACGGCGAGCTCGTTGTGTATCTGATGATACGCGGGCCAGATGTAGTCGAAGAACTGGATTTCCACCACGGGTTTGATGCCGCGGGTGGCGAGTCCTACGGCCCGCCCAACGATATTCGCCTCGGCGAGCGGCGAGTTGTACACCCGATGGCTGCCGAACTTCTTCTGCAGTCCCCAGGTCACCTTGAAGACGCCACCCTTGCCCTTGAGGTCCTCGATGTGCTCGTCGCGGGAGAGGTCGGCGATGTCCTCACCGAACATCACGATCCGCGGCTCCCGCGTCATCTCGTCCCCGAGGCACTTGTTCAGGAGGTCCACCATCGTGGTGGGATCTCCCTCGAACTGTGGATCGTCCTCAGTGTCGAACGCATCGCTCGTCGGGTCCACGTCCGGCGAGTACACGTATAGCTCGGCCGTCTCGGGCGCCGGCTGGGGTGCCGCCAGCGCGACCTCGGTGGCGAGGTCCACGTCCTCAGCCACCTTCGCCTTGATGGTCTCGATCTCCTCCTCAGTGGCGAGCCCCTCGGCGATGAGCCTCGCGGGGAACGACTCTACCGGATCCCGTTTCGCCTCTTCCTCGCGCTCCCAATCCGGTTTGTAGTGCACCTCGTCGTCGGAGAGCGAGTGGGAGTACGGCCGGATCACGTCGGCGTGGATCAGGGCCGGTCCCTTGCGAGCCCGGCAATGGGCGATGGCCGTAGACAGGACGTCGTATGACAGGAGCGGGTCGCACCCGTCCATGTCGTCCACATAGAGATTCGGGAAGCAGGCCATGATGCTTGAGATCGAGCCTCCGGCTGTCTGCACCTCGACTGGAACGGAGATCGCGTAGCCGTTGTCCTCGACGAGGAACAGCACGGGGAGCTGGAGGTTGCTCGCCGAGTTCATGGTTTCCCAGAACTCGCCTTGGCTGGTCGTGCCGTCTCCGGAGGAACAGAAGACGACCTCGTCGCCCTTGGCCATCTCCTCCCGGTCGGCGATCTGCTCGATCTGGTCGTAGCGCAGCCACGCCTCGGCACACCCCAGGGCATTCAGGTACTGCGTACCAGTGGGGCTCGAGGAGCTCACGATGTTGAGATCCTCGTGTCCCCAGTGCGACGGCATCTGGCGGCCGCCCGAGTTGGGGTCGTCGGCCGCGGCGACCGCTGAGAGCAGCATCTCCGTCGGAGTCATCCCGAGTGCCAGGCAGAGCGCGCGGTCACGGTAGTAGGGGTAGAACCAGTCGTGGCCAGGCTTGAGCAGCATCCCGGCCGCCACCAGCACGGCTTCGTGGCCGGCTCCGGAGATCTGGAAGAAGATCTTGTTCTGCCGCTTGAGCTGGATTTCCTTGTCGTCCAGGCTCCGAGACAGCAGCATCAACCGGTACATCTCCAGCAACTCCGGCTTCTCGAGCCGCGTTGCTGGCTTCCGCTTCGCCTTGGTCTTGGACTTACTGCGCTGGTGGGTGCGGGAGGTCATAGGCTGGCAAAGGTAACGGGCTACTTCAGCTTCGTGAGCTTCTTCAGGACCTGCAGTTTCTCCAGGGTGGACTTGGACGCCGAAGCATCGCCAGACGTGACGAGCGCATCACGCAAGTCCAGCAGCACTTCCAGGATCAGTTGCTCACGTTGGTACGACGCGTCGAGGTCGGCCATGCGGACTTGGTCTCCTGCCGCTTGAGCGCGCCCATACGCCTCACGGTAGATGGCATCGAGGTTGTCGAGAATCCGGTCTCGGGAACGCGGGGTCATGATCTCAATGATGCTCTCAGTATCCCATGATCACCAGCCCGCTGGGCACCTTGGGCATGAAGTAGGTGGACTTCTGCGGCATCACGCCGCCGGCATCGGCAACGGCGAGGACCTGCTCGAGGTCCGTGGGATTCAGCAGCACGCCGGCCGCCGCACTTCCCTGCTGCACCTCGTCGATAACGTGATGGGTGTCCGCGCTGTAACGGAGGCGGGATCCATCGCCCGCCATTGCCCGCACCCGCTTCACCACGATCTCGTCAACCCGCGCGATGTCCAATGAGGCGACCGCCGGCTCGTTGGCGAAGGGGAGATCGCCGAGGTTCGCCCCGCCCTTGAGCAGGTACGCCAAAGCGCGACCGCCCGGCAGGACCACCACGCATGCCGTGCCGCGCGCCTTGAGGGTCGCGAGCTCCTCGGCGTAGTTGGCCTGGCTGGAGAGCTCCCGCATCTGGAACCGCTCGCGAAGGTCGTTCGTGAGCGCGTCGGCATCCACCTCCTTCCCGTACACCAACCGGTGGGTGGGCAACACCACGAGTCCCGGGTCACCGGTCGGCACAATGAGCGCCGGCAGTCGATTCGCCGCCGGGTGCTCGCTCCGGTAGGCCACTGCGGTCTCATAGCGGTGGTGTCCGTCGGCGATGTACAGCGGCCCCGCTCCCGCCGCCTCGGCGAGCGTGGCCCCGCGCTTGCCGACCACGCGCCACACGCTGACCTCCACTCCCCGCAGCTCCGCTCGAGCCAGCGGCCTCTTCTGGGTCGCTTCCTCCAACAGTGCCAGCAACGCACCGTCGGCGTCGCGCGCTACCATGAAGAGCGCCTCGAACATCGCCTCGGTAGCCCTGAGAAGAGCGAGGCGATCCTCCTTCGGGCCGGCGTGCGTCCGCTCATGGGGCCTGACCCGGCCGGCGGCGAACGGCTCGACCGCCACGCCGGCGATCACACCAGTGCGGGTCAGCCGTTCCCCGTCGGGAGCACTGAACTCCTGGCGCAGCACCGTGACCGAGTCCTTCTCCTCTGCCACCAGCACCTCGCCGGCCCGCCACTCGGCCAACTGGCGGGCTGCGCTGTCGTATCGGTCCGCGTCGCCCGCCGGAAGGATGAGGTGCACCACGTTGTGCGGGTCCCGGCCCACGAGCCGCTCCCGCTCCTCCGGGTCGATCACGTCGTACGGCGGGGCAATGAGGTCACCGAGGCGCTGCTGCTCGGTGTATCGCTCACCCGCAAAGGGCATGACCAGCGGTGCCATCGGTTGCTCAGCCAACGTGCCGGCCCTCCGTAGCTCGTGTCATGTCTCCCAGGGGCGCGCTGCCCGCATCGCCTCGTCCAACAGCCAGCGATATGACTCCAGGCGGCTCGAGGCAATCTCGTTCCGCTCCGCCGCTTCCGCTATGGCACATCCAGGCTCCTGCAGGTGGCGGCAGTTGTCGAAGCGACAGTGGCCCACGAACGTGGCGAATTCCGGAAATGCCGCGGCAACCTCCTGGGGCTCCAGGCCCCAGAGCCCGATATCCCGCAGCCCCGGCGTGTCTACCACGAACCCGTCCACCCCAAAGGGATGCATCTCGGCGGCCACGGTCGTATGGCGACCGGCGCCAGATTTCGCGCTCACCTCGCCGGTTCTGAGCTTGAGTCCGGGCTGCAACACATTCAACAGGCTCGACTTGCCGACACCCGTGGGACCCGTGAACAGCGACACGTGCCCCTCGAGGTATCCCCGCAGCTCCTCGAGGCCGCGCTCCTCGGGCACGCTCGTGTAGATCACAGTATATCCGGCCTGCCGGTAGGGCTCGCCGAGCTCGCTGCAGCGCTCCACCAGATCACACTTGTTCACCACCAGCACCACCGGAAGATCACTGGCCCGGGCAACGGCGGTGAACCGGTCCATAAGATGCGGGTCCCAGTCGGGTCGCTGTGCCGAGCCGACGACCACGACCTGATCGAGGTTCGCGGCCACGTTGCGCTCGCCGTGCTTCTTCCCCGGCATGCGCCGCTTGAGGATAGAGCGCCGCGGGCGCACCTCCTCGATCGTGACGGAGTCGTCGGAATGTCGGTGGATCGTGACCACGTCGCCGACGAGGATACGACGGCTCCCCTGCTTCAGGCGGCCGCGCAGAGACGCCTCGACATCGCGGCCCTCGCAGTACACGCCGTAGCGGCCACCGGTCTTGGTGAGGACCACACCTCGCTGCTCCGCTACCAGTTGGGACGCTCCTTGCTTTCGGCGACCGCCCGATCCAGCTGCTCCTTGAGCTCGTGCAGCGTGAGGCGACGCACGCTGGCCGTCGCCTCTTCGGCCGTGCTTCCATGCACGAGGTAAGGGGTCTCGACGTGGCCAACCGGCCGTTCGCCACTCTCCGACCAGCGCACGAACAGCAGCGCCCTCGAAGGCAGGCGGCCGACCGTGGACTTCGAGATAACCGCCGAGGGTCGAATCGTCGGTCACCGCCGACCCAAGGTCTCCTTGACGAGGCTCGCCGCCATGAACGCCACATTCGCCGGGCGCTCTGCGAGGCGGCGCATCAGGTAGGGGTACCAAGCCGTACCGAACGGAATGTACACACGCATGTTGTAGCCCCTGGCGTGCAACTCCTCCTGCAGGTCACGACGCACGCCGTAGAGCATCTGGAATTCGAATCGCTCCGGCGCAATGTTGCGCGCCTCCACGAAGGCGAGGGCCTTGTCCACCAACTCGCCGTCGTGCGTCGCGATGCCCGGATAGTTCCCCTTCTCCAGCAGCAGCTCCATGAGCTGTACGAACGACTCGCTGACCGCCTCCCGCTCCTGGAACGCGACGGACGCCGGCTCGGCATAGGCGCCCTTGCAGAGGCGCACGCGCGCGCCCAGCCGTACGAGCTCGTCCACATCCTCGCCCGACCGTCGCAGGTAGCTCTGGATCACAACTCCAGTGAGTCCATCGAACTCGGGGTAGAGCTGATCGTAGAACAAACGCAACGTCCGCTGGGTGTGCTCGGAGCTCTCCATGTCGACCCGCACGAAGATGTCGTGCTCCCGTGCGCGAGTGAGGATCATCTGCATGTTCTCAACACAGAGATCGGGTCCGATGTCGAGACCCAGCTGCGTGAGCTTCACCGATACGTTCCCATCGATGCCCGATTGCGCGATGCCATCGATGATTTCGAGAATGTCGTCGCGGGCAGCCCGCGTCTCCTCGGCGCTGGAAACGCTCTCGCCCAGCAGGTCGAGACTCACCATGATGCCCTTCGCATTCATGGCCTTGCTCGCCTCGATGGCGCTCTCGAGTGTCTCGCCC
>JBDGXT010000124.1:0-9478 GCA_039584455.1 Gemmatimonadota bacterium | reverse complement strand
TCCGCCAGCATCCCGAGGCCGTGCACGGCCGCGGGCGTGAGCTCGACGGGGTGGTTGAAGTGCGTGTTGATGTAGAGCGGGTGGTGCTTCTTGAGCACCGCACAGAGCTCGGGCGTGATCCGCTCCGGCAGGTGGCACGGTACCCGGCTCCCGATACGGATGATCTCCAGGTGCTCGATCTTCCGCAGCCGTCCCAGGATGAGGCTCAGGCGCCGGTCCGAGAGTAGCAGGGGATCGCCGCCCGACAGGATCACGTCGCGGATCTCCGCGTGCTCCTCGAGGTAGGCGAACCCGCTCTCGAGTTGCGACATCGGAATCTTTTCGGGATCGCCGACCTTGCGCCGTCGGGTGCAGAACCGGCAGTACGCGGCGCATACGGGGCTCACGAGGAAGAGCGCGCGATCGGGGTAGCGGTGGGTGATGTTGGGTACCGGACTGTCGGCCTCTTCGTTCAGGCTGTCCATCACTCCATCGACGACCTCGAGCTCCTGGAGGTCGGGCACATACTGCTGCCAGATGACGTCGCCCGGCTCCTCGATGAGGCAGGGAGCGGATGCCACGCTCGTGCAGAAGCTTCTGCCAGTCAGCCATCGTGTGCCGTCCCTGCTGGGGGAGGAGCCAGCGGTTTCGTGTACACGATCAAGTCGTCGCCCGCCGCGTAGTAGTCTGCGATGTGGGCGGCGCGGTCATACCCTAGGGCTTCATAGAACGCCCGCGTGGGTCTGTAATCGTCTCGGGAGGACGTCTCCACCACCACGAGTCGTCCGCCCTGTCGGTCCATTGCCTCTTCGCTCGCGGCCATCAGTCGGCGTCCCACGCCGAGCCGGTGCACGTCCGGCTCCACGACGATCCAGTAGAGGTCCCAGGTGGTCACCGTGCATGGCGTGGGGCCGTACAGCGTAAAGCCCACGAGCCTGTCTTCGTCGTACGCCCCGAGCGCGTGATAGTCGACGCCGGGCGCCGCGACCGCATCGTCGAACACCTCCAGCGCCACGGCCACCTCCTCGAGGCGGAACACGCCAGTTGCCTCGACCATCGCGTGCACCCGGTCACGGTCCTCGGCGCGCGGCGCGCGCAACACGATCACGGAATCGCGGACGCTCATGCCACCTGCTGTGCGCCGTCGCCCGATACCAGGACCCGGCGCGGCTCTGTGGTTGCGGCGTCGGCCAGGGCGACGTCCACCACGCGCGACACCAACTCGTCGTAGGTCCACCCGTAGGCCCGTGCCATGTTCGCGAGTCCCGCGTCGGTCGAGATGTCGGGACTCGGGTTCACCTCCAGCACCCACGGCACGCCGTCGCTGTCCACTCGCATGTCCACCCGACCGTAGCCGGAGCCCTCGACCGCACGCCACGCGGCGTGCGCCGTCTGGAGGATGTGCTGCGCCAGCTCGGGCTCGACGTCGGCCGGACAGACCGGTTGCGTGCCGGCGAACTCGGGACTGGCCTCCGTCCACTTCGCGTCGAACGACACGATGTGCCAGATGCCGTCCGGCATCTGTCCGAAGTCGATCTCGGAAAGGGGCAGCGTGTGCTCGCCCACGACGGCCACGGCAATCTCGCGGCCGCGCACGTACTGCTGGACCATCAGCGCGCCGTAACCCTCACGCATGACGGCAACGCGCGCCTCGAGCTCCTCCGGCGTCGAGACTATCGACGCCTGCTCGATTCCCACGCTGGCGTCCTCCTCCGCCGGCTTGACGATGGCGGGCAGGGGGAAGTCGGCCGGGACCGGCGCGTGGTCCGGTAGGTGCCAGCGAGGAATGGACAATCCCGCCGACTGCAGGACGGCGTTGAGCAGAGGCTTGCGATGACACACCGTCATCATCCACGCCGAGCCGCCGGTGTACGGGATGCCGGCCAGCTCGATCGCCGAGGCGACCTTGTACTCCATGTAGCTGGCGCCCCCCACCCCCTCGCAGAGGTTGAACACGAGATCGGACTTGCGGATGGCGTCCAACCACGCGAGGTCGGGAAGCACCGGCACCTGGGTGACCGTGTGCCCGGCCCTCGTCAGGGCCTGACTCACTTCGGCAACGACGTCGAGCACCGACTGGATGTCTTCCGGGCTCCAATCGGCGGCGCCACCGTCGTAGATCACGGCGACGTTCAGTGGGATGCTCCTGAGAGCGTGGCCGTCTGCAACTCCTCTCCCGTTGCCCGCCGCCAGGCGATCCTCGTGACGGCCTGGATCAGCTCGTCGTAGCTCATGCCTGCCACGGACGCCGAGCATGGGAAGCAGCTGTGAGCGTCGGGGTCGGGCATCACGCCCGGCAGGGGATTCACTTCCAGAACGTGCGGCGTGCCGTCGCTGTCCAGGCGCAGGTCGACCCGCGACCAGTCGCGACACCCGAGAGCGTGATACGCCCCAAGCGCGGCCGCCCGGATCCGCTCCTCGAGATCCGCGGGGATCTGTGCGGGGCACTCGAGCACATTGAGATCGGTGTCGGGCTGATCCCACAGCCACTTGGCCTCGTACCCCATGATGGGAAGCGCGCCGTCGGGGAGCGCGCCGAACCGGTAGCGGATGAGGGGCAGGACCTCGGCGTCCGCGCCGTTGCCGAGGATCGCCGCCGTGAGCTCGTCGCCCGGGAGGTAGCTCTCGGCCAGCACCGGCTGCCGGTAAGTGGCCAACAGATGCCGGGTGCGCTCGCGGGCGTCCTCCAGGGTCGAGGCGTGGTTGGCCTCCCCTATTCCTTTAGAGGACCCTTCCCACACCGGCTTTAGGAAGAGCGGGTAGCGCATGGCCCCGTTCAGGTTGGCCACGTCCGCTTCGGTCTCGATCAGCACGGACGGCGGCGTCGGCACCCCGCGCTGTGCGAAGGCCTCCTTCGCGCGTCCCTTGTGGAGGGCCAGGGCCAGGGTGAGCGGGTCGCTGCCCAGATACGGGATGTCGAAGAACTCGGCGATGGCCGGCACGTGCGACTCGCGGTTCGGACCGCTCACGCCCTCGGCCATGTTGAAGAGGAAATCCACCTGCGCGTCATGCAGACGGGTTGGGAAGTCACCGACCGCCTCGAGCATGACGACATCGCCGAAGACCCGCAGCGCGTTGCCGACCGCCGCGATGGTCTCCGGATCGTCCCACTCGACGTAGGCGTCCGCGGGCTCGGAGGTCTCGCTGGAGGAAACGCGACCATCGCCACCACTTCTCCAGGTGACGTCGTCCGGTCGTTGGTTGTACGCGAGCCCTATTCGCATCGAACTCCACACGCAGGTTCTTGTTGGGCAACACGATAAAAGATGCCGAACCGATTTGCAATACTTTTTTGAGCGTTTTTTGAATTACGAACGAGCGTGGACACACGATGTGGCACGCATCACACGTGCGCGTCGGCGTGGATTGGTATCCGTCGGTGGTGGGTAGGTGGGGAGTCGCCGATTCAGCGCCGTTCGTAGGTGCGGAAACTGAACGCGTGAGCGTGACGCTCGTCACCGTCGTGGCACTCGTCGGTGCGGAGCTCCCACTCGGAGTCGTCGAAGGGGGGGAAGACGGTATCGCCGGCCACCTCGGCGTGCACCACCGTCAGATAGATGCGATCGGCCCGCGGCAGCGCGAGGCGGTAGATCTCGGCGCCGCCCGCGATGAACACCTCGTCGTCGTTGCCGGCGAGGCTGAGGGCCTCGTCCAGGCTCGTCACGACGTCTGCGCCCTCGTAGGAGCGGCTGGGGTCTACCCATCACCACCGTGTGTCCCATGGTGAGTTCCTTGAACCGCTTCATGTCACGGGGCAGCCGCCAGGGGAGGGCGTTGCCGCTGCCGATCACGCGGTTCTCGGCCATGGCCGCAATGAGGGAGACGATCAGACGGCCACCTTTGCCTTGATGTGCGGATGGGGGTCGTAACCCTCGACCGCGAAGTCCTCGAACGCGAACCCGAAGATCGAGCCGACGTTGGGGTTGAGCTTCAGCGTGGGAAGCGGTCGGGGCTCACGTGACAGCTGGAGCCGGGCCTGCTCCAGGTGGTTAGTGTAGAGGTGGGCGTCGCCGAAGGTCTGGATGAATTCGCCGGCCTCCAGACCGGTCACCTGGGCGACCATCATCGTGAGCAGGGCGTAGGACGCGATGTTGAAGGGGACACCGAGGAAGGTGTCGGCGCTCCGCTGGTAGAGCTGGCACGACAGCCTGCCCTGGCTCACGTAGAACTGAAACAGCACGTGGCACGGCAGCAGCGCCATCTTGGGCAGCTCGGCGACGTTCCACGTGCTCACGACGATGCGGCGCGAGTCCGGGTCCTCCTGGATCTGCTGCACCGCCTTGGCGATCTGGTCGATGTGCTCTCCGTCCGGGGTCGGCCACGAGCGCCACTGTGCTCCGTAGACCGGGCCGAGATCTCCGTGTTCGTCCGCCCACTCGTCCCAGATTCTCACACCGTGGTCCCTCAGGTAGCCGATGTTGGTGTCGCCGTTCAGGAACCAGAGGAGCTCATGGACGATGGACTTGAGGTGGAGCTTCTTGGTGGTGACGAGCGGGAAGCCGTCGCTTAGATCGAACCGCATCTGGTGGCCGAACACGCTGAGCGTTCCGGTACCGGTGCGGTCCCGCTTGGGCTGCCCGTGGTCCAGGATGTGTTGCAGTAGGTCGAGGTACTGTCTCATGGCGCCACCATACCCACTAATTACCGCCGATCGCTCTCAGGGAGCAACTGCAGCTTCGGGAGCGCCCACCCGCCGGAGCGCTCCATTTCTCGCAGACCGCGTGCGACGTGCCCCGGGATGTTCTCGGCCCCGGGTCCGGCCTTGAGGTCGGCGAGTGCCGGGACTGCCGGGTCCGGCACGATCACACCCGGGTTGAGAATGCCGCGGGGATCGAAGGCCCGCTTGATGGTGCGGAAGAGGTCCACGATTTCGGCGCCGTAGACCAGCTCGAGCGCGCCCGCGCGGAGCCGACCGTCACCGTGCTCGCCGCTCGGCGTGCCGCCCAGCCGGACGATCGACTCGGTGACGCGGTCGAACAGCTGTTGCAGGCGGTGCTCGAATCCCGGGTCGGTCGTGTCCACCAGCGCGTTCACGTGCAGGTGTCCGTCACCGGCATGTCCGAACGCCACGATCCCGACGCCGAGGTCGTCTGCCGCTCCCCGTACCTCCGCGAGGTACCGACCCAGCCGTGCCGGCGGCACGCACCCGTCCTCGATGACCTGTAGCGAGCGCTGGGTGTCGGGCAGAGTGGACAGCACCGGACTCGCGGCGTGGCGCAGCTCCCACAGCCGGGCATGCTCGTCGGGGGTGAGGGCGCTCTGGACGAGCGGGCACTGATCGGCGAGATCTGCTGCCGCCTGCCGGACTGCGGCGCCGACGACTTCGGCATCGGCGCCTTCGAAATCCACCAGGAGCACCCCAGCGAGGTCCCCCACCGGCAGCGGCGACCGCTCCGCTGCGATCCGCAGAAACGAACCGTCCAGCAGCTCGAGCGCCGCCGGCTCCAGCGCCAGGAGGTGCTCCAACACGTCACCCAGGCCGTCGAGCGTCGCCAGGCCCGCCAGCAGGCCGGCGACCCTCCCGGGACGGGGTGCGAGCCGGAACTCCGCCTGGGTGATGAGGCCGAGGGTGCCCTCGGAGCCGATGACGAGGTCGAGCAGATCGCCGGAAGTGAGGTACGCGTCGATGGCGTAACCCGCGGAGTTCTTCCGCGTGGCGGGAAAGCGCTGACGCACCAGCGGCGCGGCGTCGTGCAGCGCGTCCCGGACGTCGCGGGCGAAGCGCTCGTGCATGGCGGTCGGCTCGGCTGGGCCCATCGCGCGCTCGAGCCGCGTGATCTCAGCGTCGGCGGTGACGAGCTCCACGGCCTGCACCCACGGACGCACGCTGCCGAACCGCACGGACCTGGCGCCGGCGGCATTCGTGGCCACCATCCCACCCAGCGTGCAGAACCGCCCGCTCGACGGATCCGGCGGGAGACGGACGCCCAGGGGCTGCGCCGCCTCGTCGAGCGCGCTCCAGGTGACGGCCGCGCCCACGGTAGCGCTCCCCTTCTCCGATACCGCGAGCGGCTCGTCGAGCGCAGCGAGATCCACCACGATGCCACGTCCCACGTTGCCGCCGGGTATGCCTGAGCCTGCCCCGCGCGGCACGAGTGGCGCGCCGCTGTCGAGGCCGAACCGCACGAGCCGCACCACGTCATCCCGGTCGCGCGGGATCGCGACGGCGGCCGGAACGACCCGGTAGGGACCCGCGCCCTCACTGTACGCGCTGCGGGACGGGACGTCGGTCAGATACCGCCCGCGGAAGCCGGTCGGTTGACGGTCTAGGGGGCGGACGGTGCCGGCTCCACGTGTCGGCGCCACCACGCCGCCCCAGCGAGGCGCCGGAAGTAGGCGCGGACAAGCACGTTGCTCGATGCGATGAGCCGGGTCATCGCGATTGTCCGGTACACCTCGCCTCGCGAGATCTTGACCTTGTGAGCGGGGTCGAGGAGGCGGGGGTCACGCTCGGCCAGGTGGAGTGTGCGCACCGCGAAGTAGAGCGAGGTCAGGCAGAAGAGCCGGATGCCGTATTGGCGACGTGGCAGGGTGGTGGAGTAGCGCAGCGCATCGCCCAAGTGCCCCTTGGTCTTCTCGATCAACAGGCGCATGACACGCCGACCCTCATCACGATGCTCCTCGTCCTGAAGCTCCCCGGGCTCGATGCCCACGTCGTCACACAGCTGTCGTGGCACGAAGCTCCACCCCCGCCGCCGGTCGTCGGCCACGTCCTTGATGATGTTCGTGAGCTGCAACCCCAGCCCGAAGCTCGTGGCGAGCGCGTCGAGCCGGTCGTACCGATCGGGGTCGGGCGAAGGGTCGTGCAGTCGAAAGAGCCGACTCAGCAGGTGTCCCACCGTGCCGGCCACGTAATAGCAATAGCGGTCGAGCTCCTCGACCGTCGCGAGCGTCGCAAGGTGTCTCCCGTCCTCGTCGCGGCGTACGAACTCCGCCATCCCCGCGCTCATCTCCCGGACCCACGGTCGGATGGCGTCTTGCTGTGAGGGCGGAAGCCGGCGGAATTCCCGCAACACCATGTCGGCGTCCCGGGCGAGGACCTGTTCGTCGTTCACGGGATCGCTGAACTTGGCGCCCAGCACCCCGGCGTCGGGGCCAGCGGGCTCGAGACACTGGCTGAAGTGCGTGAAGAGCCGGTCCTTCTCGACCGGCGGAATATCGGGGGTGTCCTCGATCGTGTCGGCGATGCGGCACAGGAGGTACGCCACGAGCACGGGGTGCTCGAGGTCCGACGGCAGCAGGCGAATGCAGATCGCGAAAGTGCGCGAGACCCTGGGGAGCATCGCGTCGCAGAACGCGCGGTCGGCCGCCGCGAGCGGGGGAACGAGCGTGCCCGTCATCGTGACCGGTCCGCCTCGCGCGGCTTCCAGGAGAGCCAGTCCGGCACGAACAGCCGCCACGAGAAGATCGTGCGGGGGTCGACCGATTCGTTGAGTACGCCTGCGATCGCCCGTTGCAGCCGTGGCGAGCGCCGCACCCTGCTGGCGACGAGGTCGTTGACCCATGGCCGCGCGAGCCAGCTTTCGGCGACCCGGTACCCCGTGTAGCGCGGCGTCAGCTCCCGCTCGAGAACCTCGACGAAGCCGGTCAGGTGCCGACGGTCGCCCTCGCCGAAAGCTCGTTCGATCTGCTGCGCCGCGATCTCTCCGGTCTCCATCGCCTTGCCGATGCCTTCTCCGGTGAAGGGGAACGTGGCGCCGATGGTCTCGCCGATCGAGAGGATGCGGCCCGAGTGACAGGCGGCCGCACCGTCGAGTCCGCAACGCAGTCGCGCTCCCGTGAGCGGGCTCAACTGCTCGGCCTCGCGCAGGAGCTCCCGTGCCGGCGGGAACGCCTCGGAGAACGTGGCAAACGTAGTCCGTAGGTTCACGCTCGCCTTGCGTCCGCCTCGATAGAACACGCCGCAGCCCACGTTGTACTCGTGGTCGCCCATGGGGAAGATCCAGGCGTAGCCCGGGAGAATGGCTCGGTGGAACGAGATCATGAGGGCGTCGATCGTGACCGGGGAGCGTACGTAGCACCGCAGTGCTACCGCGCTCGGCTGGCGGCGGTGGGCCACGCCGGCCTGCTGCAACAGCGACAGGTCCGCGCCCGTGGCCACCACCGCAATCCGGCCACGGATGTCGCGGTCGGCATCCGCCACCGACACGGTGACGCCGTCGTCGTCAGCGCGCAGCGCCGTCACCCGGGCCTGCTGGAACAGCGCGCCCCGTTCCGTGGCGGTCCGCAGTAAGAGGTGGTCCAACCGGTCGCGCCGCAGGGTCACGAACTCGCCGGGGACATCCACACGGATGTTGCGCGGGCTGAAAGCGGAGAGGACCGACGCCTGGTGTCCGTCGTGGACCACCTGCTGGTACACGCCGGCCCGCCGCAGGGCGTTCAGGGCGTCGGGGATCAGTCCGTCACCGCAGACCTTTTCCCTGGGGAAGGATGCTTTGTCGAGCAGCAGCACCGAGCGCCCGCCGTCGGCGAGTCCGCGGGCCGCGGTCGAGCCCGCGGGGCCGGCGCCGATGACGATCACGTCCCACGTCTGGGTCACGGTGTCGGGCCCTCGTGCCGGGCGCGCAACGCTTCGCGGATGCGGGTCAGGACCTGATCGCCGTCGTGGCCCGGCGGGACCAGGACCTCCGCCTGCCGCTCGGGGAGAGAGGGATCGAGGGTGCGGCGCATCACGGCTTCGGAGACGAGCTGCGTCAGCAGGGGGTTTACCGGATCGACGAAGAACCGCAGACGGATGAGCCGCTCCACGTCAGAGCCGTAGCTGCCGGCGGCAGCGCGCGACACGATGTCGTACCACCCGGTTTCCAGGTAACCCTCTTCGGCGCTGACCCTCCGTACCTGGAACCCCTCGGCCGTGACCAGCCCCGCGAGCTCGATGATCACGTCATCGGGCTCTGCCTGGAGCGTGTCGGTCGGAGCATCGGGAAAGGGCGTGATGTATGGACGCACGGCCGTCGCCTTGCACGCCGCGGCTGCCAGCAGCAGCACGAGGACCCTCCACGCCGGGATCCCCCCCCACCGTGGGCAACGGTGAAGAAGGCTACTCGTGCTCCGGGGTGCCGGGCGGATCCGTGTGCTCTTCCTCGGCGGTGGAGTCGGTGGCCGCTGCGTCATGCTCCTCCCCGGGTGGCCGCCGTACCCGTACACGATCGTGCCGCCGACGTGCGCCGTCCAGAGCACGAACAGCGCGCCGAGCGCGGAGATGGTGAGGAACGCCGGGCGCTCCCTGGGTCCGAGGGCTCCGCGCCGCCAGATGCGCCACACGGCCAGCAGCACAAACAGCACGGTGGCCCAGATCGCCATCGTCTCGTGCCGTTGCATCACCATGTGCACGCTCCCGCCGTGCTCGATCGACCCCTCCGCCATGAGACCGGAGATGAGGGCAAGCACGGCGCCGAACGCTCCCGTCACGAGCATCCAGAAGCCGGTGGCGCGCAACGAATCCCGCTTGGTCGCCTCGCCGAGGAGGTCGAACAGCACGGCAAGCACGAAGAGCAGC
>JBDGXT010000387.1:0-2790 GCA_039584455.1 Gemmatimonadota bacterium | reverse complement strand
CTCGGGGGAGAACTGCAGCGGGGAGCCCGGCCACGTGTGGCCGCCGCCCTCCACCACGTAAAAGATGACCTCCGCCGCACCGCTACAGCCAGTGTAGTGCTCGCGGCGCACCCGGGTACCGTCGTCGGCCGTGTCGGGCTCGAAGGCGACGGTGGGCGCGGCACCGCACCCGTCCAGCGCCGCCAGCCGCTCCACCGTGGCGGCCGCCGACATCCGCGTGGTCGACACCCCGGCGGCGCCGTCCCACGGGAACTGCCCGTCCTGGGTCCCGTGGATCATGAGGAAGGGCACCGGCGGGTTCAGCGAGCAACTCTGCCACTGCGGCTCGATCATGAGCGCCCCCACCGGCGCGGCCGCGGCGATACGGTCGCTCAGCCAAGGCCGCCGTTGGAGAATCCGGTCAGGTAGACCCGGCCGCGGTCGGTGCCCAGCCGGTCGCGCAGCGCGTCGATCAGCGCCCTTATGAAGTTCTGGTCGCGGTCGCCCTCGAGGTCACAGTCCTCACCACACCCCACGGCCCACTGCCCAAAGATGTAGCGCGGGTAGGCAACCACGAACCCCCGCTCGTCGGCGAGCGCATCGAGCCCGGCAAGGGCCTGCATGTCCTGTGGGGTACTGGGTGAGCCGTGCAACGCCAGCACGAGGGGCGCGCCCGTTCCCTCGAGGCCAGCCGGAACGTGGGCCAGGTAGAAGCGCTCGCGGCCGTCCACTTCGAGCGTTCCCTGGAAGTTGCCCTCGCCCTCTGCGGGCCCGAAGGTGCTGGGGCTGCCGCACGCCGCGACGAGGCTCGCGAGCGACGCGAGCACCAGGACGCAGGTCAGGCGCGATGGGCGGTCAGCCGGCACGGCGGTCAGCGGATCTCTTCGTGGCGCTCACCGCGGCGGATCGCGAGTTCCCGGGCCTCTAGGGAGACGAGACCGGGACCGGCTCCGCACGGTCCTTCCCCGCTCCGATACCCAGCTGGCCAAACTCGTTGTCGCCCCAGCACCAAGACTCCCCGCCCGTCGTGATGCCGCAGGTGTGGAGCCCGCCGCCAGTCAACTCCCGGAAGCGGTGCCCGCCCGCCACCGCAACCGGATTGAGGCGCCGCTCGAAGGTGCCGTCGCCCAGCTGCCCCATCTCGTTGCTGCCCCAGCAGTAGGCCGTGCCATCGGTAGCGAGCCCGCAGGTGTGGTCCTGCCCCAGGGTGACGGAGCCGAAATCGATGGAGTCGGCTACCTGGATCGGTACGACACGCCTGGCCACGTCACCGATGCCGAGCTGGCCGAAGGCGTTGAATCCCCAGCACCACAGGTCGTTGGCGGGTGTCACGGCACAAGCGTGATTGCCACCACCCGAGAGCGTGGCGAACACATGGTCGCCGTCCACCTCGGTCGGATCCGTCAGGTTGCGGCCCAGGCCGGTGCCCGTCTGGCCCTCCTGGTCGCGCCCCCAGCAGTAGGCCGTGCCATCGGCCAACAGCGCGCACGTGTGGAACCATCCCACGTGCAGCGAGGCGAACAGCAGGCCGCCGACCACGGTCGCGGGCGTGAACTGCTCCAACACGTCGCCGGTGGCCAGCTGCCCGTATTGGTTATCCCCCCAGCAATACGCCTCGCCCGTGGCACGCAGGGGTCAGCCCACCGGCCACCGGGCTTGGTCGGGACTTGTCGATGACTGAGGAATCCCCGAGTTGCCCGTCGGCATTCTTGCCCCAGCAGTAGCCGGCGCCAGCGGTGGTGGAGGCGCAGCCGTGCGGGACGCCAATGCCCAACGAGGCGAACGTGTGCCCCCCTGCCACGGCCCTGGGCGAGGAGCTGTTCGAGGTGCTGCCGTCGCCGAGCTGACCCACGTCGTTGCGCCCCCAGCAGACAGGTGTGGCTCGCGCCCGCACTGAGCGACGCGAACGCCGTGGTGCCGGGTCCGGAGGGAACGGAGTCGCAGGACGCCACCAGCGCCACCGCGACCATGCCGAAGACAAAGCGCAATGCCCGATACATGATCTCTTTCACTTCTTCTAGTTGTGGCCGGAGCGGCGGTCGTCGGGCGACGGGGGGCGTCCGGGTTGCTCGCCCTCGCCGGCGCCGGCGGCGAAGGCACGGCCCACGATGATCGCGGCCACGACGAGGGCCCCAGTGAGCGCCACTGAGGCTGCGATGGAGGGCCGCTTCGCCTCGAAGACGCCGATCGAGCTCTCCTGCACCACCACCGTCTCACCCACCGCCCTGTGCTCGACACCGGCGCTGGATTTGAGCCAGAAGGCCGACATCGCCACCCGGCCATTGTCCCACTCGACCAACTCGCCGTTGATCTGGATGACGTTCTCGGCCGTGATGTGGGTCAGCCGCACGCGGTCCGGCTCGTTGAGGTACGCCCGCACCTGCTGCCCCGGCTCGGGGCGCGGCTGGTCGGCCTCGACAGGGGTATACCGATAACAACCGGCCGCCGCCGGTGCCATCGCAAGCAGCACAACGGCGGCGACCGTCCTTGGAGCTTTCATGTTCTGTCCTACACGAATGCCGTCAACGGGTTCCCACGCTCACCGTGTTGTTCGAGAGTCTCCACCGCACAAACGAATTGGGGTACAGGGAGAACTCGCGCGAGACGACCTCGGTGCCGTCGTCCTTCCGCGCATGCAGAACGTACGCACTCTCGAGGCTGCTCTCCTCGAACCGCAGCGTCTGGGTCCGGCCGGGTGCCACGCTACCGAGTGTGGACACCCCTCCGGAGCGGCGCGCGACACGCACCGTTACCGACTGCCGGATCGCCAGATTGTTCTGCACCTCGATCAAGATGACCTGCGAGCCAAGC
>JBDGXT010000123.1:0-5634 GCA_039584455.1 Gemmatimonadota bacterium | reverse complement strand
CCGGCGCTGGCCCTCGAGGCGATCCAGCGGCAGACCAACCCGTTGCGCGTGGCCGGGCTGTTCACCCTCGCGTCGATCGGCGCGCTGGCGATCGTCTACCTCCTGGTCATGCAGCTCGGCCTGCCCTACTGGGTGGTGTACGGCGCGGTGGCGCTGCTCGCGATCGGCCTGCCGATCATGCTGCTCACGGGGCATCACGAGCGGCAGCGAGCTGTGGCCCGCACGACGGGCATGGCGGCCGCCACCCCGCCGGGGGGCATGCGGCGGCTGTTCACATGGCGCTGGGCTATCCTGGGCGGGGGTCTGGCCTTCGTCGGGCTCACCGCCGTGGCGGCGACCTACACGACCATGCGCCTCATGGGCATCGGTCCGGTGGGCACCCTCATGGCCACCGGGGCGATCGGGGAGCGGGAGAGGCTCATCCTCGCCGAGTTCGAGAACCGGACCGCGGACTCGAGTTTGGGGCCCACTGTCACGGAGCTGTTTCGCGTCGGCATGACGCAGTCTCCTGTGCTGACCGTGATGGAGCCCAACCGCCTCGCGCCCATTCTGGCCCGTATGGAGCTGGATCCGAACGTCCGCATCAATGAACCTCTGGCCCTAGAGATTGCAGTGCGGGAAGGACTCAAGGCCATCGTCACGGGCGACATTGTTTTGGTGGGGAGCGGCTACGCTATCTCCGCGCAGGTCGTGTCGGTGGACGGTGAGGTGCTCACCGCGCAGCAGACCTCCGCCAGGAGTGCCGACGAGATCATCGCGGCGGTGGACGAGCTGTCGGCGAGGCTGCGGGAGCGCATCGGCGAGTCTCTGCGCACCATCCGCCGCAAGCACCCGTTGGAGCAGGTGACGACGGCGTCCCTCGAAGCCCTTAACCTCTACACGCAGGGGCTCCGCGCGGTGGATGCCGGGGACGACGACCGGGCCGTGGAGCTGTTCGCCTCGGCCATCGCCCAGGACTCCACGTTCGCCATGGCGTGGCGCAAGCTGGGGGCCGTGCTGGGCAACAACTTCGAGCAGCGGGACCGGGCGGTGGAGGCCATCACCAAGGCGTACGAGCATCGCGACCGGCTCACCGACCGGGAGCGCGCCTACGCGACGGGGATGTACCATGCCACGGTGACCGGCGAGCGCGACAAGGTCATCGCCGCCTACCGCACCCTGCTCGAGACCTACCCCAACGACGGGACGGCCCTCAATAACACGGGGGTCGAGTACTTCGTGCTGCGGGACTACCGCAGAGCGCTGGAGTACTACCGCCGGGCGCTGGAGCTCGATTCCAGCGTCGCGCTGTTCTTCACCAACACCGCAGGCACGTTCGGCATGCTCGGCGAGTACGACTCGGCGGCGGCCGTGTTGGACACCTTCGACGAGCGCTTCCCCGGGAACCCACGCAGCACGGAGCAACGCTACGGACTGGCTTTTGCCCAGCGCGACTACGAGGCAGCCGCCGGGTATCTCCGGGACTTGGCCGAGCGGCAGGCCGGCAACTTGTTCTGGGGAGCGTGGGTGGGGCAGGAGCGCGCGCGCCTGGCGACGATCCGGGGACGACCGGCCGACGCGGGGCGGAACTGGCGTGAGGTGCTCGAGGTCACGGAGCGCAGGGGGCTGCCAGGGTCGTACATCTCTAACAGTGTGGGCGCGGCGCTGCATCGCTTGCTGACGACGGGCGAGTCGGCTGATGCCGGCCGGCTCGTGCGGGACGCGCTGGAGCGCTATCCACTCGACTCGCTACCCTTGCTGGACCGGCCCTACGCGTTCCTCGCGCGGTACTACGCGCTCGCCGGCGACGCAACGCGTGCCCACGCGGCCGCTCAGGCGTTCGAGGCATCTGGTCTGTGGCAGATGGGTCGCGGGTTCGAGCGTCAATACCACCGGGCGCTGGGTTGGGCGAGCGCGGCCGGCGGCGACTTCGAGACCGCGATCGCTGAGCTTCACAGGGGCTTTCAGGGCAGCGGCTGCCCCCCGTGCGAGCTCTCCACCTTGGCGCGTGCGTTCGACATGGCCGGTGAGTCAGATTCCGCCCTGGCCTACTGGGAGGCCTACGCGACGAGTCCGGTCCGCTGGTCATTCATGGATGCCACGGAGCTCCCCACTTCCTACCGCCGCGTGGGCGAGCTGTACGAAGCGGAGGGCGACGCCGAGAGGGCGCTAGAGTACTACAACAGGTTCGTGGAGTTGTGGCAGGACGCCGACCCGGAGCTGCAACCCATCGTGCAAGACGTACGGCGGCGCATGGCGCGGCTGGTGGGGGAGGGCTGAGCGTGTCGGAGGGCGATCTGCTGCAGCGTCTCCAGGCGACCGTTGGTGAAGCCTACCGCATCGAGCGGGAGCTGGGTGGTGGGGGAATGAGCCGCGTGTTCCTGGCTGAAGAGACCCGGCTCGGCCGCAACGTGGTCATCAAGGTGCTCCCGCCCGACATGGCCGCCGGGGTGAGTCAGGAGCGGTTCGAGCGAGAGATCCAGCTCGCTGCCAAGCTGCAGCATCCCCACGTCGTTCCGCTGCTCACGGCAGGTGCCGAAGGCGACCTCCTCTACTACGTGATGCCCTTCATCGAGGGCGAATCGCTGCGAGTGAAGCTGGCGCGTGAGGGTGAGCTGCCGGTGGGCGAGGCGATCCGGATCCTGCGCGAGGTAGTGGACGCGCTCGCCTACGCGCACCGCAACGGCGTGGTGCACCGCGACATAAAGCCCGACAACGTGCTGCTGTCCGAAGGGCACGCGGTCGTGACCGATTTCGGCGTCGCCAAGGCGGTGTCGGCGTCGAGCGGATCGTCATCGCTCACATCGTTAGGCGTTGCGCTGGGCACGCCGGCCTACATGGCACCGGAGCAGGCCGCCGCCGACCCACATACCGACCACCGTGCCGACATCTACGCCGTGGGGGCCCTCGCCTACGAGATGCTCAGCGGTAGACCGCCGTTTACGGGGGCGACGCCGCAGGCCGTGATGGCGATGCACGTGACCGAGGCACCCGAGCCGGTAACCCGGCACCGCACAGCGGTCTCGGAAGGTCTCAACGCGCTCGTGATGCGCTGCCTGGAGAAGAAGGCAGCCGACCGCTGGCAGAGTGCGGCGGAGCTGGTGCCGCAGTTGGATGCCTTTACCACGCCCACCGGCGGCACCACGCCTACCGGGACCCAGCCCGTAGCGGCGACCAGTGCCGCGATCGCGGTGCAGCGGGCGCATCCGGCGCGCGTGGTCGGACTGTTCGGCCTCGCCTCGGTCGGCGCGCTGGCGATCGTCTACTTCCTCGTGATGCAGTTGGGCCTGCCCTACTGGGTGGTGGGCGGGGCGGTCGCGCTGCTGATGATCGGCTTGCCGATCATGCTGCTCACGGGTCACCACGAGCGACAGCGGGCGCTGGCGCGCGCTACGGGCTTGCAGGTGGCGACCCCGGCCAATGGGATCCAGCGGTTGTTCACCTGGCGCCGTGCGATCATGGGTGGCGGGCTGGCGTTCGCGGCCCTCGCCGTGATCGCGACGGGCTATACCGCGATGCGCCTCATGGGCATCGGACCCGTGGGGACCCTGGTGGCCGCCGGCGTGATCGAGGAGGGCGAGACGGTCGTCCTCGCCGACTTCGAGGACCGTACGGGCGACTCCACGCTGGCGGCCTCCGTCACCCAGGCGCTGCGCATCGACCTGGCCCAATCACCGATCATGGAGTTGATGGACGCCCAGTCCGTGGGCGAGGCGCTGCAGCGCATGAACCGTGAGCAGGGCTCGCGGGTGGATCTGGCGCTGGCGCAGGAGATCGCACAGCGGGAGGGTGTGAAGGCGATCGTGGCGGGAGACGTCGGCACGCTGGGGAGCAGCTACGTGGTATCTGCGCGGCTGATCTCCAGCGCTGAGGGGGCGGAACTGGTGGCGCTGCGCGAGACGGCGGCGGGCGATGCGGAGCTGATCGGCGCCGTGGACCGGCTGTCGGCCAAGCTCAGGGAGCGGATCGGCGAGTCCCTCCGGACGATTCGCGGCAGCGAGCCTCTGGAGCAGGTGACGACCTCGTCGCTCGAGGCGCTCCGACTGTATACCCGGGCCGAGCAGGCCGACGACGAGGGCGACCCTGAGCGAGCACTGCGGCTGCTAGAGGAGGCCGTCGCGATCGATACGATGTTCGCCATGGCTTACCGCAAGCTGGCTGTCGTGCTCAGCAACGCCAATGCGGAGGAGTCGCGCGTCGATGCCGCCACCACCCGCGCCTACCAGTATCGCGACCGCCTCCCGCCACTGGAGCGCCACCTGGCGACGGCATACTACTTCTCGGAGGTGGAGATCGACGGGGATCGGACCATCGACGCGTATCGGTCGGTGCTCGAGGTCGACCCGTACAACAAGACGGCGCTCAACAATCTGGCGATCCAGCTGAACGGTCGGCGGGAGTACGCTGAGGCCGAGGCGCTGCTGCGCCGCTCGATCGCCACGGGGGCGATCTATCAGAACTACGTGAACCTCATGGTCACGATGATGGCGCAGGGCCGTTGGGCCGCGGCGGAGTCCGTAATGGTGGAGTTCGACCAGCGCTGGCCCGGCCACCCGGCCGGTATGTTCGTGCGTATCGGGCTGACCACGGGGCAGCGGGACTACGACGCTGCAGAGCAGCTTCTGCGTCCGGCCTGGGAGATCATGAAGGGCAGCCCCACCGCGGCCCAGCAATTGGGTTGGAGTCTGATGGCGGTCGAGACCGTGCGCGGCAGGCTCGCGGCATCCGAAGCGGTCAGCCTGGAGCAGACGGCCACATTCGAGCGCGCCGGACAGCATGGCGCGGCTCTCCAGAGCGTGCTGTCCTCGGCCGGCCGCGACGCCTGGTTCAGAGGCGACTCGGTGGGCGCACTTCGCAAGGTGGCAGCCGCCCTCGAACGATTCCCGTTGGACAGTATGCCTGCCGAGGACCGGCCGTACCTCGGGGTGGCGCGAATCTACGCTCAGGCGGGCCGCCCCGACCTCGCGCGGCAGCTGCGGGGGGAGTGGAACGAGGCGATCGAGGCGAGTCGGCGCAGCGCCTTTGACGAGGTCCAGTGGGATCAGATGCTCGCGCTGGCCGAACAGCGCTACGACGATGCCGTCGAGACCGCTCGCCGGGCCTATGGTGAGGCCGGCTGCAACATATGCTTCTTGTACGAGTTGGCTCGGGCGTTCGATTTGAGTGGCCAGGCCGACTCGGCTCTCGCCGTATACGAGCGTGCGGTTACCCTGCCGGATGGCTTTGCTCTCTTCTCCGAGTTCTACAATCTCGGGTTCAAGTACCGGCGCCTCGGCGAACTGTACGAGGAGCGTGGCGAGCGCGACAGGGCCGTGGACTACTACAACCGCCTCGTGGAGCTGTGGGCCGAGGGTGACGCCGAGTTTCAACCGGTCGTGCAGGATGTGCGGGGGCGGATCGCGCGGTTGATGGGGGAGACGTAGGCGGCACCGCGCCGAGCAGGCCGTTGCGCAACCGCCCGCTCCGATTGCCCAACGAAGAAAAGAGGGAGGCGCCATAACGCCTCCCCCTTCTCATACCTGGTTGGGGCGGCGTCTACTGCGTCGCCAGCTCCCGCATCACGTTGCCGTCCCCATCGATCTCGTAGATCGGCCCGAGGCCGAGCTCACGGATGCCGGCCTCGATCTTGGCGCGGTCACCCACCACCACCCAGAC
>JBDGXT010000122.1:0-14793 GCA_039584455.1 Gemmatimonadota bacterium | reverse complement strand
GGTGACAGCGTGCGGTTCCTGCTCGCCAGCGGCTATATCGGCCGCGAGTCGGGCGGGCAGGAGGTCCTCGATCCCTCCATCCCGATCCTGCACAAGCCGTGGGCCCTGCGTGATCTGCTGATGAGGATCCGCGAGCTGCTCGACCAGGAGTGAACCAACGGAGCCGCATTGCCGCGGTCCTTCCTCCCGACCATTTTTCCATGACAGAGAGCAACACCGGGTGGTCCCGTCACCGACGGAGGGAAGGAACGATGAACCAGTGCCGCGGTCCTTCCTCCCGACCATTTTTCCAAGAGAGAGCAACACCGGGTGGTCCCGTCACCGACGGAGGGAAGGAACGATGAACCAGTTCACGTGTGTCGCGGTCATGCTGGGGGTGGGGCTCGGGCTCGGCTGCGCCAGCAGCGGGGGCAGCGCGACCAGTCGCTGCTCACCAGCGCCGAGCTCGACCAACAGGACTGGCGCAACTGCTACGAGGCGGTCGAGACGCTGCGGCCCTTCTGGCTCATCAAGCGCGGGGCGCGCGACCTGGCCGATGCGGGCCAGATCTGGGTCTACGAGGGCAGCGTGCGTCTGGGCGGCGTGGAGACCTTGCGCGGCATCAACGCCAGCAATGTCGTCGCTATGCACTTCCTGAGTGCATCCTCGGCGCAGCAGCGCTGGGGACCGGGCCACGAGCACGGCGTGATCCTCTTGGAAACGCGGCGCTGAGGGTGCGGGGCGTGGCGCGGCCCCTCAGCGTCGTAGCGCTGGCGCTCGGCCTCGCCTGCGCCAGCAGCGCGGGCGGGGGCGGCACCCCCGCCCCCAACGACATCCTTACGGCGGAGGACATCCAGGCCGACCGCCATGCCTGGGCGAACACCTTCGAGGTGGTGCTGCGACTGCGTCCCGAGTGGCTCGAGCCACCGGACGACTACGACTTCACCGATCCCGGCGAGGTCATCGTCTACCTCGACGGCAGTCGCCTGGGTGGCGTGGGCGCGATGCAGGAAGTTGCGGCCCCACTCGTGATCGCGATCCGCTACTACGACCCGGCCACGGCGCGGCGCCACTTCGGATTGGACCATCGGGGCGGCGTCATCTCCGTCGAGACTCAGTAGGGCGGTTATCTTAGCACGTCCACGCTGACAGATCGTCTCTACGGGAGGAGCCTTCCCACATGGTCCGGGTGCAGACCGTGCATCCCGACTCGGTCGGGGCCGAGCTCGGGATCACCCCCGGCTTCGAGTTGCTCTCCATCGGCGGGCGCGAGCTCACGGACTTCCTCGATTGGGAGTTCCTATCCGCCGAGGAGCGCTTCGTGTTGCTGGCACGCACCCCTGATGGGGAGGCCGTGGAGTTCGACGTGGAACGGCCCCACGACGCCCCCCTGGGCATCGAGCTCGATCCCCCACGCATCCGGCGCTGCGCCAACCGCTGTGACTTCTGCTTCGTGGACGGTCTTCCGGAGGGACTGCGGGAAACCTTGTACATCCGCGACGACGACTACCGCCTCTCGTTCCGGTACGGCAACTTCGCGACGCTCACCAACCTGAAACCGTGGGACGTGGAGCGAATTCTCGAATACCGGCTCTCGCCACTCTACGTCTCGGTACACGCGACCGATCCGGTGGTGCGCCGCCGCCTGCTGCGCCATCCCCGGGCAGAGGCGATCCTGCCGCAGCTCCAGGCCTTCGCGCAGGGCGGAATCCAGTTCCACACGCAGGTCGTTCTGCAACCCGGGGTGAACGACGGCGACGTGCTGCGCCGCTCCCTCGACGACCTCTACGCCCTGGGCCCGTCGGTGCTCTCGGTGTCGGTCGTACCCGTGGGCCTCACCGAGTACAGCAAGCACCACTTGGTGCGGGAGCCCACGCGGGAGGAGTGTCGCGCGGCCGTGGCGGCCCTGGAGACCTCGCAGGAGCGCGCCCACATGGAGCGGGGCGCGCACTGGGCGTATGGGGCAGACGAGCTGTACATCGTCGCGGACCTCGACCTTCCTCCGGCGGGACGATACGACGGGTTCGAGCAGGTCGAGAACGGGGTTGGGAGCGTGCGCTTCCTGCAGCGGCGCATCGCCGAGGGGCGTGAGGAGCTGCGCGACCTGGGGCCCATGCGCGTTGGCGTGTTCACCGGCACGGCCATGCAGCGCCTCATGCCGCTGGTCGTGGAAACGCTGCGGGCGGCCACTGCCGCACAGTACGAGCTCGTCACGATCGAGAACGATCTGTTCGGACCCTCCGTCACCACCGCCGGCCTGCTGCCGGGACAGGCCTTCCAGCGAGCCCTGCGGCGGCACACCGACCTGGATGTCGCGTTGCTTCCGGCCGAAGCGGTGAGCGACGCCGGGCTGTTCCTCGACGCCGTGCGCTTCGAGGATCTGGTCGAGGCGGCACCCATGCCGGTGCGGACGCCATGAGACAGGCGACGGTGGCCATCATCGGCCGACCCAACGTGGGGAAGTCGACCCTGTTCAACCGCATCGTGGGCGGGCGGCGCGCGATCGTCGACGACCGCCCCGGAGTCACGCGCGACCGACACTACGCGCAAACCGAATGGACCGGTCACCACTTCTGGTTGGTCGATACCGGCGGCTGGGTCGTGCACGCGGACGACGTGCTGCACAGCAGCATTCGGCAGCAGATCCAGCTCGCCATCGACCAATCCGACGTGATCGTGCTCGTGGTGGATACGCAGACGGGCGTGCACCCGGTGGACCACGAGGTCGCACAGCTGCTGCGGCGCCACCGCGACCGCGTGGTGGTCGCCGCCAACAAGGCCGACGACCTGGCCGCCGACACCTCGCATCACGCGTTTCACGAGCTCGGCTTGGGCGACCCGCAGCCGCTGTCTGCCTCCACGGGGAAGGGGAGCGGCGACTTGCTGGATCGCATCGTGGCGCTCCTGGCCACCGCACCCGAAGAGGCCGAGGAGGGAATCGTCCACGTGGCCGTCGTGGGCCGCCCCAACGTAGGAAAATCGAGCCTCGTCAACCGCCTGTTAGGCGAGGAGCGGACGGTAGTCGCCCCCGAGGCGGGCACCACCCGGGATGCCGTCGATTCCCCCTTGCGGTACCATGGGCAAACGCTCAACTTCATTGATACCGCGGGGTTACGGAAGCGAGCGAAAGTAGAGGATGAGATCGAATTCTACTCGGCCCTGCGGTCGGAGCGGGCGATCGAGCGGGCCGATGTGTGCGTCCTGGTGGTGGATGCCACGCTGGGTGTGCAGGCCCAGGACCTGAAGATCGCCCAGGCAGCGTGGGAGCGTGGGACCGGGCTCGTGGCGGCCGTCAGCAAATGGGACCTGGTCGACAAGGACACCCAGACGGCGGCCGAAGGTGAACGCCAGGTCGTCGAGCGGGCTCCGTTCATGGGCGCCGTTCCGTTTGTCTACGTCTCGTCGGTCACCGGCCAGCGCGCTCGCAAGGTGCTCGACCTGATTCTGGACGTGGCCGAGGCGCGTACGCAGCGGGTCGCCACCGCCGACGTGAATCGCGTCCTGCAGGAGCTCGTAGATCGCAATCAGCCGCCGCAGCGCGGTCGGCAGGAGGTCAAGCTGCTCTACGGATCACAGGTGGCCACCGCACCACCCACCATTGCCATCGTCGCCAACCGACCGGATGCGATCCCCGAGTCATACCGGCGGTTCCTCGAGCACGGGTTTCGCGCGGCGTGGGGGTTTACCGGCGTGCCCATCCGTATTCGGTTCCGTCGCAAGCGCGGCAAGGGGAAGCGGTGAGCCTCATTGCCTGGCTGCTGGGCGGCTACCTCGCCGGCGCGATCCCCACGAGCTACCTCGCGGCGCGCTACGGCGCGGGGATCGACTTGCGCGAGCACGGCAGCAAGAACCTGGGCGCCACCAACGTCTACCGGGTTCTGGGATGGAGGTACGCCGTCCCGGTGGGACTATTCGACGTCGCCAAGGGCGCCGTGCCCGTGTTTCTCGCCGCGAGCCTGGTGCCGCAGCCCTGGGCGCCCCTCGCCGTGGGCGTGGCGGCGGTTCTGGGCCACGTGTTCTCGGTGTTTCTGCGGTTCCGGGGCGGCAAGGGCGTCGCGACGGCCGCCGGAGTGGTGCTGGCGCTGGCCCCGGTGGCCCTCGGCATCGCGACGCTCGTGTGGCTCGCCGTGCTGCTGGGCACCGGCTACATGTCCCTCGCCTCGATGCTCGGTGCGATCACGTTCCCCGTGGCCGCGCGCGTCGTGTATCCGGCGAACCGCTACGCGCTGGCGGTCGGGATCGGCCTCGCGCTGTTCATTGTGTACACCCATCGCAGCAACATCAAGCGACTCTTGTCGGGCACCGAGAACCGTTTCGGCCGCCGGGACCGGCACGCGAAGGAGGATGCCTGAGTGCGGGTCGCAGTCATCGGCGCCGGAAGCTGGGGCACGACCCTCGCCGACCTGTTGGCCAGCAATGGACACCGGGTGAAGGTCTGGGCTCGCGAGGCCGAGGTTGTGGAGTCGATCAATCGAGACCACGTCAACACGATATTCCTCGCCGACTCCCGGCTGGCCGAGACACTGGTGGCACACGCGGATCTCGGGGCCGCACTGGAGGGTGCCGAGCTGGTCGTGTCCGCGGCCCCGTCTCACGCGGTGCGCCGGGTGAGCACGGAGGTGGCCGAGACGCTGGGTGCCGCGACGCCGCCGGTGGTGAGCATTTCGAAGGGACTGGAGTCGGATTCGCTCAAGCTCATGAGCGAGGTGCTGAGCGAGACGCTCGCGAGTGCGCCGGTGGTGGCCCTGTCGGGACCCAGCTTCGCGCAGGAGGTGTACGAGCGCCAGCCGACGGCCGTGGTGGCCGCGTCGACCGACCGACCGGCCGCCGAGCTGGTGCAGCAGGTCTTCTCGGCCGCGCACTTTCGCGTCTACACGAGCGACGACGTGGTGGGAGTGCAGCTGGGTGGCGCCCTCAAGAACGTGATCGCGATCGCCGCCGGCCTATTGCACGGACTCAAGCTGGGACACAACACCCTGGCGGCGCTGATTACCCGAGGCCTCGCCGAGATGAGCAGGGTGGGGGAGGCGCTGGGGGCAAGCCCGCGCACGTTCGCGGGCCTCGCGGGGATGGGTGACCTGCTGCTCACCGCCACGGGCGCCCTCTCGCGCAATCGCTCCCTCGGCATCGAGCTCGCGGAGGGTCGCACGCTCGCGGAGATTCAGGCGAGCCGACGCACCGTGGCAGAAGGGGTACGGACCGCAAAGGCCGCGGTGGAGCTGGCCGAGCGCACCGGAACGGAGCTGCCCATCGCGGTCGAGGTAGCCAACATCCTGTTCGAGGGAAAGCGCCCCGAGCAAGCCGTGCGCGACCTCATGGAGCGGGAACTCAAGGCGGAGCACTGGCGATGACGGCCCCCCGTCCCGTGCAGGAGTTCTTTTCGATCGGCGACGTCTGTCAGCTCACCGATCTCAAGCCGCACGTCCTGCGGTACTGGGAAAGCCAGTTCCGCTTTCTCAATCCCGCCAAGAACCGCTCGGGGAACCGCGTGTACCAGCGACGCGAGATCGAGCTCATCATGCTCGTGAAGCACCTGCTGTACAACGAGAAGTACACGATCGAGGGCGCGCGCCGGCGCATCGAGGAATACCGTCGCACCGGCCTGCTCAAGTCCGAGGCCAGGTTCGCGCTGCAACGAGAGACGATCGAGAATCTCTCCGGCGAGCTGCGCACGCTGCTCGACATCCTCGACGGCAAAGCACCCGTTGAAGATCCTGGTCAGTAACGACGACGGCATTCTGGCGCACGGGCTGGAGGTGCTCGCCGCCGTGTGCCGCACGGTCGCCAGCGTGTCCGTGGTTGCCCCCGACCGCGAGCAGAGCGGGGCGAGCCACTCCCTCACCCTGGGCCGGCCGCTGCGCTCCACGGAGCGGCCCGACGGGTCGCTGCAGGTGGACGGCACCCCCACCGACTGCGTCCTGCTGGCGCTGGGGGTGCTGCTGGAGGACCGGCCGGACTTCGTGTTCTCCGGCATCAATCACGGCCCCAACATGGGCGAGGACGTGCTCTACTCCGGCACCGTGGCGGCCGCCATGGAGGGGCTGGCGTACGGCATTCCGGGCGTCGCAATGTCCTTTGCGGGGGGAAACATCGAGCTGCTGGAGAGCCACCGGCCGTGGCTCGACCGGCTGATGGCCGACATCGTGAAGGTCGAGGACTTCCCCAAGGAAACGCTGCTCAACATCAATCTCCCCCCTATCCCGGGGGATGAGATCGAGGGGATCCGGGTGACCACGCTGGGGAAGCGGGTGTACTCCGACTCCCTGGTCAGGACCAACGATCCCTGGGGCCGGACCGGCTACTGGATCGGGGGCGGGCAGATCTCCTGGTCGGGCCGCGAGGATTCCGACTTTCGCGCCATCCAGGACCGCCACATCTCGGTCACCCCCCTGCACGTGGACCTCACCAACTACGGCCTGCTGGAGGACGTGCGGGGATGGCAGCTGGGCGGTTAGCCGACACCTACGGCGGGTACCGGGCGCGGCTGCTGGAGCGCCTGCGAGGGCAGGGTATTCGGGACCTCGCCGTGCTGCGGGCCTTCGGCGAGACACCGCGGCACCGGTTCGTGCCGGAGGCACTGCGTCACCGAGCCTACGAGGACAGCGCACTGCCCATCGGCCACGGCCAGACCATCTCGCAGCCGACGACCCAGGCGCGCTACCTCGAGGCACTCGCACTGGGCGGGAAGGAGCGTGTGCTGGAGATCGGCACGGGGTCGGGCTATCAGGCGGCGCTCCTGTCCCACCTCGCCCAGATGGTGGTGTCGGTGGAGCGGGTGTCGGAGCTGGCCGAGGCGGCCCGAGCCGCCCTCGAGGCGACCGAGATGGCGGGCGTCATGGTCGTGGTGGGAGACGGCACCCTGGGCTGGCGCCCGGAAGCCCCCTACGATGCCATTCTGGTGGCGGCCGCCAGCCCAACGGTGCCCCTGCCGCTGCTGGGCCAGCTAGCTGACGGCGGACGGTTGGTGTTGCCACTCGATGCGGAGCAGGTGCCGCCGGACGTGCTGGGAAGACTCCAGGAACCGGTGGAGGGACAGGTGCTCGTGCGCGTCACGCGCCGGGGCGAGAAGTACTACGCGGAGGCACTCGGGGCCGCGCAGTTCGTGCCGCTGATCGGGAAGCACGGGTTCGACAAGGAGGCGTAGGTGCTCGAAGCGGTCGTCACGTGGCTCACCGACACCATCTTCCGGCTCGGCTACCCGGGGATCACCCTCCTCATGGCCATCGAGTCGTCGTTCTTTCCGTTCCCGAGCGAGGTCGTGCTGCCGCCGGCCGGGTATCTGGCCGCGCAGGGCCGCATGAACGTCTGGCTGGCGCTGGGAGCGGGACTCTCCGGAAGCCTGATCGGCGCCTTCATCAACTACTACCTCGCCGTCTTCCTGGGCCGTCCGCTGCTCCACAAGTACCACCGCTTCCTCTTGATGCGGGAGGCCTCGCTGGACCGTGCCGAGCAGTTCTTCCGCCGGCACGGGGAGATTAGCACATTTGTGGGGAGGCTCATCCCCGTGATCCGGCAGCTGATCTCCCTCCCGGCCGGCGTCGCCCGGATGCGGCTCGACCGGTTCGCGCTGTACACCTCCCTCGGGGCCGGCATCTGGTGCGCGGTCCTTACCTTTATTGGTTGGGAGGTCGGCCGGCACGCGGAGGTCGTTCCGGGACTGGACGCTCTGATCGGTGACCCGGACGTACAGCGCTACAGTTCGATCGCCGCGCTCGCCCTCGTGCCGCTCATCGTGGTGGTGGTGGGCGTCTACATCTACCGGCAGCGCAAACGGAGTGGAGCAGGCGACACTGGGGCGGCGGAGCCGTCGTGAGCGAGGCGGCCAGCCACAAGGCACGCTGGCTCGTCTCGGGACGGGTGCAGGGCGTGGGGTTTCGTTGGTTCGTCCTGGGGCACGCCGAGCGCTTGGGTCTGGCCGGCTGGGCGCGGAACCTGCCAGACGGGCGCGTTGAGGTAGTGGCCGTTGGTAGACTCTAACTCGTTTATTATCAAATAGTTATGAATCCGCGACATACGGCGAAGGACACTTTACGTCGTTTATACGATGCCGTCCGGGAAGTGCCCGACTTCCCGAGCTCGGGCATCGTCTTCCGAGACCTCACCCCGATCTTCCTGGACCCCGTGCTATTTCGGCAGGCCGTGCGGCGCATGGCCGGCCCGGCCCGGGACCTGAATGTCGACAAGGTGCTGGGGATCGAGGCCGGTGGATTCATCCTCGGGAGTCCCCTCAGTGCCGAGCTGAAGGCGGGGTTCCTCCCGGCCAGGAAGGCCGGGAAGCTACCGCACGACACACACCAGGTACCGTACGGGCCGGCGCACGGCTCCGACGCAATCGAGGTACATCAGGATGCGGTGGAGCCGGGCGAGCGCGTCATCATCGTGGACGACGTGCTGGCGACGGGCGGGACCGCGCGAGCCGCTGTGCGCGCGGTCGAGGAGGCCGGTGGAGAGGTCGTCGGCGTAAGCGTCCTGCTCGAGCTGTTGGAGCTGGCCGGGCGCGGCACGCTGGAACCGACGCCGGTATGGAGTGCGCTGACCTATCCCAGGGAGTATTGACGAAACACTGGAGAGGGAACGCGGTTGGAGTGCGCTTTCCACCCGGTTATGTTTTGTCGTCTCCGCCCCTGTAGCTCAGTTGGATAGAGCAGCGGTTTCCTAAACCGCCCGGTTATGTTTTGTCGTCTCCGCCCCTGTAGCTCAGTTGGATAGAGCAGCGGTTTCCTAAACCGTTGGCCGGGTGTTCGAGTCACCCCAGGGGCACTCAACCCGGTCGGGGGACAGGGACCAGCCCCCTCGAGAATGACGCACACACTCACACGTACGTATAGAGGATTCGTGAAGGAACAAAGCACACCACAAGCCCAGCGCGATCCGGGCAAGCAGCTGATCGACTGGATCGTCAAGAACCAGCGAGCCGCGATGGGCATCGCCGCCGCAGTGGCGGCCGCGGTGCTGATCGGTTGGTTCGTCCTCGAGTACCAGCAGCGCAAGGAAGCGGCCGCGATGGCCGCGTATCAGCGGACGAGGCAGCAATCCTCCTGGCCCAGGTCCGGCTCGAGCAGGGGCAGCCCACGGTGGCCGCCGATGAGCTCAGGGCGGCACTAGCCGGCGGCATGCGGTCGCAGTTCCGGGCAGGCGCGTACGGCCTGCTGGGGACCTCGCTGGAGGAGATCGGGAACCATCGGGAGGCAGCCGAGGCCTTCCGGCAGGCCTCCGAGACTTCCTGGTACGACTATGTGGCCGCTCAGTACCTGAACGACGCGGGACGGGCGTTCGTCGCGGCCCAGGACACGACGAGCGCCATGGCGGCGTTCGAGCGCATCCTGAGCGACTACGAGGAGGCTCCGGCGGCAATGGAGGCACGTGTCAGACTGGCGGAGTTGAGGGCCTCCACGGGCAGCTGAGGCACCCCATCACGCGACGGCGGGCGGAGTCTCGGGCTCTCGCCCGCTTTCTCTTGGGGTCACACAAAGTGCGTATAAGATATGTTATGTTAAGTTGGACTGTGCCAGTGTGTGGATAATTGTTTACCCGCTTCGATGGCAGGCTTCAAGCGGCCCTACCTCAACGGTTTAGGGTATGGTCGGCAGGACAGGCAGACGACCCCGGAGGGACACCCGTAGAGCGACTTGTGAACGCGAGTCGAAGCGGCAGGTGAATCCGCTACGGTGGCAGCGTCAGTCGCCGAGGACGGCGCGGAACACGAGGCGGGCGGGACCAGCCAGACGGGGACGCTCGAGGGAGCGGTCGGCCGCCAAATCGGCGGAGATGGTGAGCAGCGTGCCCGACGCCGTGCCGATCTGGAGTGGGGGTTCGGCCTGGCCCGCCAGGGCCAGGACCGCGGTGGCGGCCACCGCTCCGGTCCCGCACGCCAGCGTCTCGGCCTCCACCCCACGCTCGTAGGTGCGCATCGCCCAGCCACCGTCGCCGTTGGCCAGGAAGTTGACGTTGGCTCCGCCCGGAACGGCCGGATGAGCCCTGAGGACCCTGCCCCGCTGGAGCAGGGGCACCGCGGCAAGATCGTCGACTCGGACAATCAAGTGGGGCACGCCGACCGTCGTGAAGTGGATCGAGTCCTCGCCGGGCGCGAGTTCGATCGCCGGCTCGGTGAGCTCGCCCACGGGCGGGGTCAGGATCTCGGCGGCCTCCTCGCCCGGAAGGCACCGCCCCTCGACGTCGCCGGCATCGGTCTCCAGGATCAGCCCGGCGGACGGCGCGAGCTCCAGCCAGGCGGCGAGGCGGGTAGCACACAAAGCCCCGTTGCCACACATGGGGGCCCGGCTGCCATCAGAATTGAAGAAGTGGAACCGCACCGCCCCCGGCCGGGAGCCGGGCTCCAGCACGACGAGACCGTCGGCGCCCACACCGGTGCCCCGCTCGCAGACCTCCCGAATCAGCTCGGGGGTCCACCGCTCCGCGGGTTGGGTCCGACCGTCGGCCATCACGAAGTCGTTCCCCGACCCCGACATCTTGTAGATGACGATGCCGTTGCCCCTCATGGCCCTAATCTAGTCCCGGAATGCCCCCAACACAGGGGTCGGGGATGGCCCTACAGGCGCCTGAAGAGAGCTTTGAAGCGGAGCCGCCAGACCATCCAGATCGCCTCCCGCACGATCGCCCCCGACATCTTGCTGGTCCCCTCGACCCGATCCACGAACACGATGGGGATCTCCACGATGCGAAAGCCCTTCCGCCAGGCTCGGAAGTTCATCTCGATTTGAAAGGAGTAGCCGTTGGAGTGGACGGCATCCAGATCGATGGCCTCGAGCACCCGGCGGCGGAAGCACTTGAACCCTCCCGTCGCGTCGTAGATCCGGTGACCGGTGATCACCTTGGCGTAGATGTTGGCCGAATAGCTGAGGAGGAGCCGCGTCATGGGCCAGTTGACTACCGTGACTCGGCCCTTGAGGTAGCGAGAACCCAGGACCAGATCGGCGTCCTGCGCGGCGTCGAGGAACTGCGTGAGGTGCTCGGGGTCGTGCGAATGGTCCGCGTCCATCTCGAACACGAACTCGTAATCCCGCTCCAGGGCCCAGCGGAAGCCGGTGAGGTAGGCCGTGCCGAGCCCCAGCTTCCCTTCCCTGTGGACCACGTGGACCCGCGGGTTCGTCGCGGCGATCTCGTCGGCGAGCTTGCCCGTCCCGTCCGGCGAGTTGTCGTCGATCACCAGCACCTCGAGCCGCTCGTCCTGAGCGAGCACCTCCGGTACGATGCGCGGCAGGTTCTCCGACTCGTTGTACGTCGGGACGATGACCAGTGCGCGCTCAGCCACCCGGTTTCCTCCTGCGCGAGACGGGAGGAACCACCATGCCGACGGCAACCACAGCGAGACTCAGCAACGAGATCAACTTGCCACTCCGATAATCGGCGCTCCGGAACTCGAGCTCCACCACTTCGGCCCCTGCGGGGACTACCACGGTGAGGAGCGATCCGTTCCCCCGGGCCACGGTCGCGTCGGCCCCATCCACCGTGGCCTGCCAGTCGGGGTACCAGTTCTCACTCACCGTCACATACCCGTCAACGGGGGCCGCCGGCTCCAAGCGCAGCCGCATCCGGCCGGGCTCCCAGGCCTCAACCCGTGCCGCCACCGGCTCAGTTTCGGGCGATTCGGCCACCGGCGCCGGTTCTACCGCCGCGTCCGGGGAGAGCAGCACGAGGCTGCTGGGATCGAACTGTGAATTCGGGTTGGCAATCAAGACCGGCGCCTGGTCATCCGCCACCTTGATGGCGGCCGTCACGTAGCGGGCGTACGGCTGCGGCTCCCGCCGCTCGTACAGGTCAGCCACCGTGCCCGAGATGCGGTCGTACCCCGGGATGCTGTCGGTGCGCTGGCGAATCTCCGTGGGCAGCACCACGTACCGAACCGCGAGCAGGTCCCACATCCGGAAGCTGGCGAGATTGGCCCAGCGGTTCTTTCCCCCCAGCAGCTGGTCGAAGGCGTGCAGCTCGTTGCCGTGATGCCCCAGGACCTGCGGCACCCCGAGGCCCATCAGCGCGGAACCTTGGTACACCTCCATGCCCGGGAGATTGAGCACGCGGTAGGGCTCGGCGGTCGCCGTGAGACGCTCGGTCACGGGATCGGGCTGGTGCAGCTCCTGGTGCACCCGGCTGTACACCCAGAAAGGCTGGGCGTTGCGCCACAAGTCGGCGCCCACCAGGAGTGGCAGGCCCAGGCAGAGGGCGGCGGCCGGCACCTTAGCGCGGGCAAAGCCGATGACCAGTGCCGCCATCGCCATCAGGGATGCCCCGCTCAGGAACGCGCCCCAGCGGATCACACCCTGGGCCGCCTCCGCGCGCATGACGGCACCCTGCGCGACGCTCTCCACCGGAAGCGCCAGCGCTTTGGCGAACCCGCCGACGACTCCGACGAGCGCCAGCACGGCGACGCCGGCGCCGATACTGAGCCACGCCGTGGTGTGCGCTTTGGCGTCTCCTCGCTCCACACGCTCCGCACCGAATGCGGCGAGGATGGCGACCACGAAACCCACGACGTAGAAGGCCATCCCCGGCGCGCGCGTCTGCTTTACGAAGGGCATCACCGACCACCAGAGCCGGTACAACGGGGTCGAGTCGCTCAGGCTCACCAGCAAGAAGAGCAGGCCGACCCCACCCAGCCAGTAGGCCAGGCGGCGGCGTGGACCGAGCGCGCCGAGCACCGCCAGAGCCACCACGGGAAGTCCGAGATACTCGGAGTGCAGCTTGATGAAGTTGGAGCCCCAATAGACCTCGCGATCCCCGGCGAAGCGCGCCAGCAGGAACTCCGGCACGTGCTCCCATGGGATGCCGTACGAGGCCGAGGCCGCGAACCCTCCGTACCCCTCGGCGCGCGGCGAGTACGGGAGGTAGTGTAGGAACGGAAGGACCTGGATCATCGCGATCCCGAATCCCACAACCACCGCCGCCGCCGCCAACGAGAGCGCCTGCACCTTTTCCCGAGTCGTGCGCTCCTCCTGCTCCCCGAACGTCAGGTAGAGCGCGAACACTCCCGCCACGATCAGCAGGTAGTACGCCATCTGGTAATGGGGGCTGAGCAACGACAGCCCCACCGAGAGGGCGAGCAGCGCGTAGCCCTCGAACCGTCGCTCGCGAATGGCGAGCACCAGTGCGAGAAGCGCCAGCGGGAGCAGCGCGCTCACGTACAGCTTTCCGTCGTGCCCAGGGGAGACGAGCGTACCGACGACACCGGTGAGCTGATACGCCATACCTCCCACCACCCCTCCCGTCCAGCTGACCGTGAGCCGCCGGAGCAAGAGGTACGTGAAGAACCCGGCCAACACGTAGTGGACCAGGAAACCGAGGTTCATGGCGGTTGCGGTCGGTAACGCGAGGCGCAGCCAGGCGGTGGGATAGAAGATGTCGCCGTGCTGGGCGGCGACGAACGGCAGCCCACCGAAGATCTCGGGATTCCACAGCGGAACGTGACCCGTGGCCCGCCACTGCTCCGCCAGCCATGCGCGGAAGGCGTAGCCCGTGGCGAACTGGTCGCTCCAGGGACCCGCCAGGAACTGCCCCGTGAGCATGGGAAGCGACAGGATCGCCACACCGAGGAGCAGGATCCCCAGCGCGGTGAGATGTGGTCGCGCCGGTTCAAACGGCTTCGCCGTCAACGCCTTCCTCCTTGGGCCGGCCGCCCAGCGCGATCGCCACGAGGGCCGCACCCGATTCCGTCACGGTAAGGAGGAGCCGCGACGCCACGCTCAGGGCCACCGCTCCTCCACTCCCTATCAACGGCGTGAGCATCGCCACGAACACGAGCTCTCGCACCCCCACACCGCCAGGCGCGAACAGCGCCAGAAGCCCTACAATGTAACCAGCCGCGAACACCCCGGTCGCCGCACCCAGCGACAGCGTGCCCTCGCCAAGGAGCCCGCGCGCCAGGAGCCAGAAGGCGACGCCGTAGGCCAGCCAACCCAACAGTGTGATCGCCGCTGCAGCCAGCGCCGTCCTCGGGGCGAGCGCACGCAGCTCTGCGTCGGGCCGTACCAGGCGCACCACCCGCTCGCTCAGCGACCGGGACGTGAGCGCCCACACGGCCGCCACTGCCAACACCGCCGCGATCACGAGCTGGACCGGCGAGACGACCCCCGGAGCGAACAACGCCACCGCGCTCGCGCCGGTGCCCACCGCCAGCGCCTGCATCGCGAGGGCCGAGCCCGCGGCCGCCCAACCACTCACCCCGGCACGCTGCGCCAACACGGCGAGTCCCGCCACGCCCCAAATCTTCCCTGGCAGATAGCGGCCCAGGTTGGAGAGGCACCAGATGCGCACCGCTGGCCGGTACGCCAGCGTTTCCCCCCAACCCAGGATGACCCGGCGCCATGCCTCGATGAGGAGCGCATAGGTCACCCACACGGTCAGCGCCGCCAACACGATCGGGCCGGCGTGGAGATCCAGTGAGATCTCCAGCGAACGAAACTCGTCCCAGTAGCGGACCAGCGCGCGTCCCACGAATCCGGCGACGAGCAGCGCCAGCACGACCTGCCCCACCCAAATCCACGGCCTACGCATGGACCACCCGATCGTAGAGACTCGGGATCGAAGCGTTCCCGCAACGAGGCACCCACCTCGGTCGCCAGCGTGCGAGCTGCCGGATTGTCGAGCAGCTCGTCGAGCGCGCGCGCCATCGCACCGGCGTCGCCCGCCTCCACCAGCCGGCCCGCTCCCTCCGTCGGAACGATGTCCGTCACACCGCCGCCGGCACGCGTCGCCACCACGGGAATCCCGAGGATCAATGCCTCTGCGGCAGCCAGGCCGAGGCCCTCGCCTACTGCGGGGAAGGCAAACACATCGGCGTTCCCGATGGCGCCCGCCAGC
>JBDGXT010000121.1:0-7282 GCA_039584455.1 Gemmatimonadota bacterium | reverse complement strand
GGCGGGATGGGCACGGTGCACTGCCGCAACCTGTTGCGCATCGAGGGCGTCCAGCTCACCGCCGTGTGCGACATCGTTGAGGAAAAGGTGCGCCGCATCCAGGACATGGCGGTCGAGGCGGGTCAGCCACGGCCCACCGGCTACTCCCGGGGCGAGTGGGACTTCGTGCGGATGTGCGAGGAGGAAGAACTCGACCTCGTGTTCAACGCCACGCCGTGGCGCTGGCACGTGCCGATCTCGGTGACGGCCATGAAGAGCGGGAAGCACGCGGCGACCGAGGTACCGGCCGCAGTGACACTCGAGGAATGCTGGGAGCTGGTGGAGACGGCCGAGCAATCCCACAAGCACTGCGTCATGATGGAGAACGTCAACTACGGCCGCTGGGAGATGATGGTCTTCCACATGGTACGGCAGGGGATGTTCGGCGAGGTGCTGCACGGCGAGGGCGGCTACCTGCACGACCTGCGCGGCATCAAGTTCAGCGCTGAAGGCGAGGGCCTCTGGCGCCGCGCGCGCAACGGCAACCTCTACCCGACTCACGGTCTCGGTCCCGTGGCCAACTGCATGGACATCAACCGCGGCGACCGGTTCGAGTACCTCGTGTCCATGAGCGGGCCGTCACGCGGGCTGCAGCAGTACGCGCAGGAACACTTCCCCGCGGGGTCATCACAGCGGCAGGAGCGGTTCGTGCTGGGCGACGTGAATGCCAGTCTCATCAAGACGACCAGGGGGCGCACGATCTACGTGGTGCACGACACGAACCTCCCCCGGCCCTACAGTCGCATTCATGTGGTGCAGGGGACGAAGGGTCTGTTCCAGGGGTACCCCAACCGAGTGCACATCGAGGGACGCAGCCCGGAGCACCGCTGGGAGCCAGCCGAGGAGTACCTCGAGGAGTTCGAGCATCCGCTGTGGCGCGCCAAGGGCGACATTGGCGAGGGGGCGGGGCACGGCAGCATGGACTACTTGGAGGATTACCGCCTGATCACGTGCCTCCGTGAGGGGAAACCCACTGACATGAACGTCTACGACGCCGCGGCGCTGAGCGCGGTCACGGAGCTGTCGGAGCGCTCGGTGGCGAGCCGCAGCCAGCCGGCGGACTTTCCCGACTTCACCCGTGGACGCTGGAAGACGAACCCGCCGCTGGGGGTCGTGGAGGCGTAGTGGCCGACCTCGTGACGATGTTCACCGCGCGCTACGGCGGGCCGCCGACGCACGTGGTGCGCGTGCCCGGACGGGTGAACCTCATCGGGGAGCACATCGACTACAACGGGCTCTCCGTGCTTCCCATGGCGATCCAGCGGCGAGTGACCCTGTTGTTCCGGCCGCGGTCCGACCCCATCGTGCGAGTTGCCAATACCCAGAAGGAGTACTCCACCAGGTCCTTCGCGCTCGGCCCCACGATCGAGCCCTACCCCGACGGCGACTGGGGGAACTACCTCAAGGCGGCCTCTCAGGGGCTCACCGAGGAGTTCGGTGGCGATTTGAGTGGGTTCGATGCCGCGGTCACCTCGAGCATTCCGGTCGCGGCCGGCCTCAGCTCTTCCTCGGCGCTCACCGTTGCGGCCGCCGTGCCACTGCTGGAGGTGAACCGCCTCGAGATGGACCGCACGGCGCTGGCCGAGCTGCTGGCCCGGGCGGAGCGCTACGTGGGAACGGAGGGAGGTGGGATGGACCAGGCGGTGTGCCTCGGCGCGACCGAGGGCGCCGCGCTGCGGGTGGACTTCGAGCCGCTGCGGCTCACGGCTACGCCGATCCCGAATGGCGTCGCGATCGTCGTCGCCTCGAGCCTCACGCAGGCGGAGAAGTCCGGTGCGGTCCGGGACATCTATAACCGCCGCACCAGGGAGTGCCGAGAGGCACTCGAAGTGGTGCTCGGCAAGGTGAAGAAGCGGAAGGGCATCGACTCGTATCCCTCGCTGCTCGCCAAGTTCGAGGCTGCCGAGCTCGTGGAGATGGGCGATGCCGCGCTGGAGGGTGACCTGCGCCGTCGGTTCCGCCACGTGGTGAGCGAAGCGGCGCGCGTGGGAGAGATGGAAGCGGCCCTCGCGGCCGGTAGGCTTGCCGAGGTGGGGCGACTCCTGATTGCATCCCACACCAGCCTGCGGGAAGACTACGACGTCAGCACGGACGAGCTCAACGAGCTCACGGAGCTGGCCGTGGCCGGCGGTGCCAGCGGCGCCCGGCTCACGGGAGCGGGTCTCGGGGGGTGCATCATTGCCGCGTGCAAGCCTGACGACGCGGAGGCGCTGATCGAGAGCATGAGGGAGGGGTTCTACCACCCCCGTCGCGCGACCAAGGACCTGGACCAGCGCCTGTTCGTGGCGGAGCCCTCGGGTGGAATGTCGGTGGAGCGACTGTAGGAGAGCGAAACCCGGAGCCTGGCGCCGCGTAAGGATCGGTGCAGCGAGAGGAGGTGCAGGTGGAGCGAGAGGTCATGATGTTTCTCTTTGGGATGCTCTCGTTCGGGATGATCGGGGGCTTCGGGCTCGCCGGATTCCGCATGTGGCTCAAGGCGAAGTCGGAGCGGCGAGGCGAGATCGAGCCGGGAGACCTGCAGCAGTTGACCGGCGCGATGGAGAGCATGCACACACAGCTTCATCAGGTACGCGAATCGATGGCGGAGTTGCACGAGCGTGTCGACTTCACGGAGCGCATGCTGACCCGCGGCGAGGGTAGGCCGCTCGCGCGGCAGGACACCCCCGTCTGAGAAGCCATGCCACCAGAGATTGCCTTTCCCATTCTGTTTGCCGCCATCATTGGGTCGTCCGCCCTCTCCGGGGGGCTCGTGTGGCTCGCAATGCGGACGTCCCGCAGGGGCGAGCTGGGGCGTGACGAGATGGAGCGGATACGCGATGCACTGGAGAGTATGAACGAGCGCCTCTTCGAGGTCCGCGACTCCGTCACCGAGCTGCATGAGCGCATGGACTTCGCGGAGCGGCTGCTGACCAAGGGTAAGGAAGATGCCTGAAGAAGTCGTGGTCCTGATCATGGTCGCCATGCTCGGCGGCTTCAGCCTTACCGGGCTGAGCATGCTCCTCAAGGCCCGTGGGCGGCGCCACAGCGAGCTGGGACGGGAGGAGGTAGACCGCCTCACCGACGCAGTCGAGAGCCTGCACGACCAGGTGTACCAGATGCGTGACTCGATGGCGGAGCTGCACGAGCGCGTGGACTTCGCCGAGCGGTTGCTGACGAAGGGTGGCAAGAAGGACGGCTAGATCAGACCCACCTTGGGCAGGATCCGAAGAATCCCCCATCCGGCTGCGGCGGCCACTACCAGAGACACCACCCCCGCGAGCAGGCTGCCGTACAGCAGGTACCCCGTCCCGAACAGCGCGGCGTAGACCGCCACGCATCCCAGCACCCAACCGAGCATAGACGCGCTCACGTTTCCGGTTACGGGCTGCGTCGTGACGGCCTTCCGCCAGCCGCGACCGAACGGGCGGATCCTGTCATAGAACGCCTGCAGGGTCTCCGCGTCGTCGGGCGGCGTCAGCAGCGTCACAGTGAGCCACCCCACCGTCGTGATGGCCACCCCCAACACGAGCATCAGCGAGGGGTGCAGCGGCGTGAAGCCCAGCGCCTCGTGCACCAAGTGGAAGTAGATCGCGACCACGAACGAGATCACCATGCCCGACAGCTCGCTCCAGGCGTTCACCCGCCACCAGTACCAGCGCAGCAGGAAGATGAGGCCGGTCCCCGCGCCGATCTGCAGCAGGATCTGGAAGGCCTGCATGGCGTTCTCGAGCCACAGCGCCACAATAGCCGATAGCACGATGAGCACCACGGTGGAGAGCCGACCCACGCGCACGTAGTGGTGCTCTTCGCGATGCGGCGCGAGGAAGCGGCGGTACACGTCGTCCACCATGTAGGAGGCGCCCCAGTTCAGGTGCGTGCTGATGGTGGACATGTACGCCGCGGCGAGGGAGGCCACCACCAGCCCCAGGAGCCCGTGCGGCAGGAACACCAGCATCGCCGGGTACGCCAGGTCGTGTCGCACGATCGACGGGTCGAGGTTGGGGAACCGCGCCACGATCGTGTCGAGGCTGGGGTACACGGCCAGCGAGGCGAGGGCCACGACGATCCACGGCCAGGGCCTGATCGCGTAGTGCGCGACGTTGAACCAGAGTGTCGAGAGCATCGAGTGGTTCTCGTCACGCGCCGCGAGCATGCGCTGGGCTACGTAGCCGCCCCCTCCCGGCTCGGAACCCGGGTACCAGGTGCTCCACCACTGGACCGCGATCGGGATCAAGAAGATCGGGGCGGCCGCACGCCAGTCGCTGAAGTCGGGCAGCAGGGAGAGCTTGTCGGACAGTGCCGGATTGGACACCAGTCCGGCGAGACCGCCCACCTCCGGTTGCTGCAAAGCGTAGAACGCCGCCGCCAGTGAGCCGACCATGGCGATGGTGAAGAGCAGCAGGTCAGTGACGACGACGCCCCACAGGCCCGACGTGGCGGAGTAGAGCACCGTGACAGCCCCCGCCACGATGACGGTGGTGTACTTGTCCACCCCCAGCAGCACGCCACCGATCTTGATGGCCGCGAGCGAGACCGTGGCCATGATCATCACGTTGAAGACCACGCCGAGGTACACGGCACGGAACCCGCGCAGGAACGCCGCCGGCCTGCCCGAGTAGCGCATCTCGTAGAACCCCATGTCGGTGAACACGCCGGAGCGGCGCCACAGCTTTGCGTAGAAGAACACCGTGCACATGCCGGTGATCACGAACGCCCACCACAGCCAGTTCTGCGCCACCCCGCCATTGCGCACCAGGTCGGTCACCAGGTTCGGCGTATCGGTGGAGAACGTGGTGGCTACCATCGACGTGCCCAGGAGCCACCAGGGTAACTTGCGGCCGGAGAGGAAGAACTCGGTCGTGCCGGAACCGGCACGCCGGGCGAAGATGAGTCCGACGCCTACCGCGACGACCCCGTAGAGGGCGAAGACCATCCAGTCGAGGCTCGTGAGCTGCATACGCTAGTTCGTCTCTCCGTGCGTGCGGAACCAGGCCTGGAGATTATTGGGGTAATGGCCCTGCGAGACAAGCTCGGCAAGCCGCGCGACCGCCCGGTCGCGGTCCTCGGGGAAGGTCATGCCGAACCAACGATCCCGCGATGGGAGCACGTCTACTGTAATGGTGCCGCCGGTGAGCTCGTCGCTCACGACTCCCGCGAGCAGGAACTCGGCTGCCGGGTCCACCGCAGCCGTGTCGAGAAAGCGAGTGAAGCGGTTCCCCAGCAGGGCAAACACGGCCGGGGTGCATCCCCACAGGTTCATGGACGCGATCTCGTCGCCCGTCAGTTGCCGTGGCTCACCTGAGACGCTCACGCCGGTGATGCCCGTCGGGCCGCGGCGGATCTCGCGCACCTCGGCCACCGACTCGAGCCGGCCGTCAGTGCCCGCGGTGCAGATCCCGCGGGAGACGCCTCCACTCTCGGAGAGGGTGTCCTGTAGCCGATACCCGACCATTGCGAGTGAGCGAGCGCCGCGCTTGCCGAGACCCATCAGGAACTCTGCCAGCACGGAAAAGGAGGAAGCGCCGTAGAAGTCGTCCGCATTCATGACGGCGAAGGGGCCGTGGACGTTTGGTGCCGCCGCCAGCACGGCGTGCGCCGTGCCCCACGGTTTGACACGCTCGCTCGGGGCGTCACCCAGACTCTGGAACGCATAGCGCACCGTCACGGTGCTGCCCACCAGCCGTTCGGCGTGCTGGCGGAAGGACTCCTCCTGTTCCGTCCGGATCACGAACACCACGTCCCCGAACCCGGCGCGGCGGGCATCGTAGATCCCGTAGTCCAGCAGGGCCTCGCCGCTCGGTCCCACCGGGGCGAGCTGCTTGGGGCCGCCGTAGCGGGTCGAGAGTCCGGCCGCGAGGATTACGAGCGTGGGAAGAATCGGGGCCTCCTGCGGGTGGGGATGCGCTGCGGTCGCGCCAAGATATTGTCCGGCAATGCGTTACGCCAGACGTGAGCGACTGGGCTCCCGGGCTGCGGCTCGCGCCCGTTCGGCATGCCACCGCGTGGGAGTGTTGAGATGACCGCAGTCAGCCTTGTCTACGATGCCGTGTTCGTGTCCGGTAAGTGCCCCGCCGTTACCGGGGTGAGACGGCGCGCGCGCACACTGCCGGCGCCGGCTGGCAAGGACTACTGTCTGCTGGACGAGCGAGGAAGACGGCTGGGTACCATTCCTGCAGCGCTCGTGAGGCCAGCCGTGGGCCGCAGCGCTCCCACGCTCCTGCTGCATCGCGAGTGGGGGGCATAGCCTCCAGCTGGCGGGATACCTCCTCCGATGGTGCCGCGCGCCGGTCGAAAGGCCGGCGCGCTTCGTTATGGCATTGGGTCTTGCGATCCGCGGCCCGAATCGGGAGCTTAGGCGCCGACCATGCAACGGGACGGGATGATGAACGACGGGAGGCAATCTCGCGCTGCCGGGCGGCTGATCCTGCTGGTGGCCGTCCTCTGTCTCATGCTACCCACCGAGGGCGAGGCGCAGTTTCTCACGGTCGGGGCGGGCGCCCTGTTCACCAAGAACAACGTGGATCCGGTGGCGGAGCTGTTTGTGACCTCCCCCCCGATCGTGTATGAGGTCCGCGCCTATCTCACCACGTCGTGGGTGCTGGACGAGATCCAGCCCACGTTCATCACGGCTGCGGACCGGGCCGTCTGGCGCACGAGTCATCACTTCACCACGCTTGGCGCCGGGGTGTTGTGGCTCCAGCCGGCCGACTACACGCCGTATCCCATTCTGGTCAGCACCACGGTGGTCTTCGCACCCATTCCGCGCACCCTGCTGGTCGGCATCGGGTCGGTGCAGCCGTTCCAGGATTGGAGCTGGTCCATCGTGGCGAAGCTGGCGGTGACGTTGGTGGCGGGCAAATAGGAGCGTTCCGGGGCTTGCCCCACGAGTTACAATAGAGGCAGAACATCCATGGCCCTCCTCCACCTCTACCGCGCCCCAGGGCTCTCACCAGCGCGCACCAACGCGCTGCTTCAGGCTGCGCGGCAGCGGATCTCCACCGATATCGAGGACATCGCAACCGAGTTCTGCTTCAACATCGAGGCAGCCAGCGGCCTGAGTCGTGGTGAGCTGGAGGCGTTGGCCTGGCTCCTGCGCGAGACATTCCAGCCCGAGGGGTTCGGGCTGGAGAGCTCGCTGGACGGCAACAGGGAGGTGCTGGAGGTCGGGCCGCGGATGAACTTCACCACCGCCTGGTCCACCAACGCGGTCTCCATCTGCCACGCCTGCGGGCTCGACAAGATCCGGCGCATTGAGCGGTCGCGG
>JBDGXT010000120.1:0-5700 GCA_039584455.1 Gemmatimonadota bacterium | reverse complement strand
GTCGTGCGACAGCTCGCCAGGGAGCACCTTGATGGCCACGGGCCGCGCCAGCGAGGTCTCGTTGGCCAGGAAGACCACCCCCATGCCTCCCCGTCCCAGCACTCGCTCCACATGATAGCGGCCTTCCACCCGGACCCGTAGCTGCTCGAGGAGCATGTCCGTCTGCGTCCCTCCTGTCCGCGCCGCGGTCCCGGTACCTGGGTCCGACGAGTCTGACCCGCACGCGGGACAGAACTGCGTCCCGTCGGGCAGCGGCGTGTGGCACTGGGTGCAGAGCATTGCGGCGCGGCCGCTACTTCAGGCGCTCGAGCAGCTTCATCAATCCGGCCCGGGAGCCCTGCTCCGTTTGGGCGCGCGCCCGCTTGGCCGCGAGCGCGTCGAGGACGGAGGCTCCGAATGGCGCGACCGCATTCGGCGGGGAGCGCGGCGGCCCAAAGGTGACGTCGAGCGTGTACAGCGTCGGGACACCGGGGAAGTCCATCACGATCAGGTAGTAGTTGCCAGGAGCAATTCTGTCGATCAGGAGCGATTCATCGACGCCCGACGCCGCGTTGAACTGGATCAGCTCCAGGTCTACCAGATCGCCGCCCGCGCTGTCGGCGCGAACCACGTACACGTCCAGGTCGGCATCAGGATCGACCGCGGTCGTCGTGATGTCCATGCTCTGGTCGCCGGTCGCTGCCGCGATACTGAACCGGTACCAGTCGATGTCCCGGAAATTATCGATGCTGAGCGTGCGACCCTGGGCGATCGACAGCGGGGGAGCCACGTCGCAGTAGTCGTTTTCCTCGGCGAGGTCCGGGCTGAGCACCGACTGGTACGAGGAGATGATCAGCATCTCGTAGCGCGCCGGGTCACCCTGGGGATTGTACGGCGCCAGGATGTGGTACCGCCCGGCGGGTAGGTCCTTGAGCGCCACCAAAGTGAATGGGAACGGCAGCTCTTCGAGCTGGAACTCCGTGTTGCCCACCGTAATGGGCAAGCCGCTGCAAAGATAGGTGCGCGGCCCGATGGTCCACGAGTCCGGCCCGACCGCCCAGGGGTTGCCCGGGGTGCCGGTCCACGCCAACGAGTCGGTGAGGAACACGCTGAACGTCTCGGCCCCCACCACCTCGGAGAACACGACGATCGTGCGATCCAGCGTGGTCGCGTTGTCGAAGGTGTACCAGTCCGCCGGCTGCTTGGTCTCGTCGCGAGGCCGCACCTCGAACGCCACGGCCGGGTTGCCCCAGAGCAGGGGTATCTCTCCCAGGTGCCATGGAGCGTCGTCGTTCGGCTCGTAGATATCGCGCTGCTGCACCGTGAGCGTATCGGGGAACACCAGCCCGCCGTTGAACCCCAGGATCGTGAGCTCCGACTCGCGCGGCGCGGGCGGCGGCATCCAGACCCAGAGCCTGCCGAACTCCTGCGGGTTCTCCTCATCCGCCGCCTGGAAGGCGAAGATCTCTGCGTCCACGCCCCCGAAGCTCACCGAGAACAAGTCGTTGGTGTCCAGCCCCACGCCGTAGATCTCGACCAGCTCGCCGAACTTGGCCGTCATCGGCCGCACGCTGTCCACCTCGAGCAGGCCGCGCACTTGGGCCGCTTGGGTCACTGGGGCAGTCCCCGCGTACTCCACGGCCGTCGCGCTGACCGTGGCAGAGCCGACGGCGACAGCGAGCACCAGTCCATCGGGACTCACGGCCAGGATGGTGGGATCATCCGATGTGAACTCCACCACCGCGTTCTCCAGCTCGTTGCCGTCGGCATCCACCACCCGGGCCTCGAGCTGCACCGAGTCCTTGAGGAAGAGCGTGGGGAGGGTGGTCATCTGGACCTCCAGCTCCCCAGAGCGGTCCGTGGGATACACACAGGCGGCGAATCCGGCCGCGGCCAGGGCGGCCAACCCGGCGATGCGCAAACGCTTACGCTGCACGAGGATCCTCACTGCTGCGGGGAAAAACTCTGCGAACGATGGGTAATCCTAGGATTCCAGTCAAGCTGCCGATATGAGCTAAGTCACGACGAGAGGGTGACTTCGCGGGCCGGCTCCCCGAGGCCTGAAACCGGCGTACTTTTCCCCCTTCCCGTTCCCCATCCCCCGGGGCTGCCGGGTGGGAGGAGGCGTTCATGGACTGGCTCACCAACCCCGAGATCTGGATCGCGCTCGTCACACTGACCGCGTTGGAGATCGTGCTGGGGATCGACAACATCATCTTCCTGTCGATCGTGGCCGGGAAGCTGCCCGCCCACCAACAGCGCAAGGCCCGTCGCATCGGCCTCGTGGGGGCCATGGTGATGCGACTCGCGCTGCTGCTCTCCCTCGCGTGGATCATGCGGCTCACCGGTTCCCTGTTCGAGATCCTGGGGCAGGAGATCTCGGGCCGCGATCTCATCCTGATCGGCGGCGGCCTGTTCCTGCTCGCCAAGGGAACCCACGAGATTCACGACAAGCTGGAGGGCGAAGAGGGCCGCGCCAGCGGCAAGGTGGCACACTCCTTCGCCGGCGTGATCGCCCAGATCATGGCGCTGGACATGATCTTCTCGCTCGACTCGGTGATCACGGCCGTGGGGATGGTGAAGGAGGTGTGGGTGATGGCAGCCGCGATCATCATCGCGGTGGTGGTCATGCTGATCTCCGTGGAGCCGCTCTCCGCCTTCGTGGAACGGCATCCGACCATCAAGGTGCTGGCCCTGGCGTTCCTGCTGCTGATCGGCGTGACGCTGATCGCCGAGGGCTTCGGCCACGAGATCCCGCGCGGTTACATCTACTTCGCGCTGGGCTTCTCCGTGTTCGTGGAGATGCTGAACCTCAGGGTCCGCAAGCGGGTGAAGCCGGTGGAGCTGAGGCAGCCGTACTCCACGGGAGAGATGTCAATGGGGGCGTAGAGTTGGTGGCCGACGTGGCAGTTACGCAGCCATTCGCGGCCAAGGAGAACGGGGAACCTCACAGGTTCCCCGTTCCCGAAACATCGAGCTCCACCCGTGCGAACTACGGTGCGCTCGGCCCCAAGATCACCGCGTTGAGGAACAACCGGTTCGCCGCCCGCAAGTAGCCCCGGTAGTTGGGATCCTCCGCGAAGGCGATGACCCGGCCGCCGCCGACGCGCTCCTCGTACACGAACACTGCGTCGGGAATGCGCTCGAGGGTTTCCTGCCACGCATGGCCCGACAGCTTCTCCGCGTAACGCGCCACGACCCGCTGGCGGGAAGATGGCGGCCCCTCGGGCGGCAGGTAGAGCTCCGGCGAATCCACCAGCACCGGGAGCTCTCCGGCGTCGTACCCCGCCGACATCCAGTAGCCGTCGTCCAGGGTGACCCGGAAGATCGCGCCCGGCACGTCGAAGCGCTGCGCGTCCTTCCCATCATCGGTGTCGTACCAGCTCCGCAGCGCGATCAACTCGAGCTGCTCCCGCACGAAGTCGATGGCGTCACCAATCGCCACCAGCGTCCCCCCGTCACGGACCCACTGGGCGAGGCGCTCGCCGCCCTGTTCACCGAGTACTCGCGCAAGTGGCTCCGGCGGCGCATCCGGGATGATGATCACGTTGTACTCGTCCAGGTCCGTGCGTGACACGAAGCTGGTCCGCAGCACGGCGGTCGGGATCCCGTGCTGGCGATCGAGCGTGTACCACGCCCAGCCGAACGAGTAGGGGAAGATCGGGGTTTCCCCGAGGAGGGCGATGCGAGGCTCCTTGACCATGAAACCGTGCCAGCCGGAGCCGAGCGGCGGGTAGCCGGAGTCCGACAGCCCCGTGTGCATGGCGAGCACCTCCACCCCGAAGTGGCCGGCCACCTTCTCCACCGCCGCGTGCACCGTCGAATCGTTCTGACCCACGCGCACGATCACCGATCCGCCGTGCACTACCTGCCCGGCGAAGCGACTGCGCTTGGTGAGCACCGAAGCGCGATAGCCCTTGTGCCGCAGATGGTAGAGCGCGGCGAGCGAGGCCGCCGAGCGGCCGTCCAGCACGTACGCATAGCCTGCCCGCTCCATCGGCTCGGGAGCAATCGGCAGTTCGGGTCGCACCAGTGGCTGGGTCGGCAGGTCGCGTCCGTCCGTGCTGGAGTACCCCCCCACGTTGAACAGGAGCGGCAGCGACCATCCCGTGATGTCGTAGAACCGCGGGTTCTCGGCCCGCTCCACGCGGGCCCGCGCCTCTCTGAGGAACGCCTCGGGGTGCGGTGTCTCCGGCTCCAGCAGCGTGCGCAGCAAGCGCGCCGACGGCTGCGCCGCCTCCACCACGTAGGTGCCCGCCGGGAGGTTCCGGCGACCCACCTCGGTCCCCTCCCGGTCGCGCACACCCGACAGGGTGACCGCCTGGGTGAGCTCTGATACCTCGATCGCGTTGCGCTGCAGCAACTCCACTACCTCGCGCACCAGCACCGGGTCGCCCTCGTTGGCGATCAGGTAGCGCCGCACACCCTGGCGCCCGTCGGCGATCGCCACCTGTTGCGAGGCGTAGTAATCGGCGAGGAGCGCTTCCCGATTCGTCGCCGCGGTGCGCGCCGCCGTCCACGCCGCCACGTACTGCTGCTCGACGGCGTCGGCGAGCGTGCGCACCGTGCCGTCCGGACGTTCCAGCGCGTGCCCGCGACTGGATCCCTGCTCGAACAGCATGGCCACGGCGCCCTGGTAGCCGCGGTTCGAGGTGTACCCCGGGTAGAAGTAGTTGAACAGCTCCCGCGTCGTGTACTGGAACCCGGCGGAGTCGAACGCCTGGGCGTAGGCATTACCGAAGCGCTGGAACCACCGCAGGGCGAACTCGGGGAAGTACGGGTTCGTAGGGTCGGTCGCGGGGTCGAAGAAGAACTCCTGGCCCGAGCCCATCTCGTGCATGTCCACCGCTACCTGAGCCCGCCACGCGTGGAGGTGGGGCATGCGCTCTCGCGTCTCCTTCTGCGTGTGCGCGAACCAGTCCCGGTTGGTGTCGAAGTAGTAGTGGCCCGTGCGGAACTTCAGCGCCTGCCAGCCGGTGAAGCTGTTGGCCCAGTCCCGCGGATCGGGATTGGGCGCGTGGCCCTCGTTTTCATAGTTGATGTGGACGAAGGCATCGCGCCCATCGGGGTTGAGCATCGGGTCGATCAGCACCACCGCGTTCTGCAGCACCTCGAGCGTCGCGGGGTCGTCACGCGTCGTGAGGTGTTCCAGCAGCTTGAGCGCCCCCTCGGCCCCCGACAGCTCGAACCCGTGGATCGAGCCGCCGAACCAGACCACGACCGGCTGGCTCTGGAGCAGCGCCTGCGCCTGTTCCGGCGGGGTGACCCGTGGATCGGCGAGCCGGCGGGAGTTGGCCTGGATCTCCTCGATCCGTGAGTGATTCTCCGGTGAGGTCACTACGGCGAGCATCAGCTCGCGGCCCTCCCAGCTCTTCCCCTGGACCGTCACGGTCACCCGAGGAGATGCCTCGGCGAGGCGATGAAGGTAGGCCACCATCTGGTGATGCGGGGTGGCGCGCTTTCCGAACGCGTGTCCGGTGACGTCCTCGAACGTGGGGACCTGGGCCTTCGCCGCCGGCACGGTCAGGAGGACAGCCGCGATCAGGGCACAAATGGGACCGAGCTTCTGTTGATTCACAGTGGACGCTCCTATCTGACTATCAGAGGCACTTCTGAGTATCTTTAACCCGGTTAACTGTTCGCCAAATCGGGGTGGTAGGGTACAAGGAGGAGAAGCGCAATGTCGATGCTCAAAGAAACCCTATACAAGAAGATCGAGCA
>JBDGXT010000119.1:0-5765 GCA_039584455.1 Gemmatimonadota bacterium | reverse complement strand
CATGTGGAGCGAGTGCTGGGACGGGGAGGCATGGGGGTGGTCTTCCTGGCCAACGAGACCTCGCTGGCGCGGCCCGTGGCCATCAAGGTGCTCCCTGGCGAGCTGTCGCACGACGAGAAGTTCGTGCAGCGGTTCGAGCACGAGGCGCGCACCGCCGCCCAGCTCGACCATCCCAACATCATTCCGATCTACGCCGTCGAGGGCATCGGGGATTTGTACTTCTTCGTGATGAAGTACATCACGGGGCGCGCGCTGGACGAAATCCTCGAGGCCGGGAAGATGCCGGTGGAGCACACCCAGCGGATCCTGTGGGAGTCGGCCTGTGCCCTGGGGCATGCCCACACCCGGGGAATCGTGCACCGTGACATCAAGCCGGCCAATATCATGGTCGACGACGCCGGCCGCACGATGCTCACCGACTTCGGGATCTCGAAGGCCTTGCAGTCGGCGAGCCAGTTCACCGCCACGGGGCAGGTGATCGGCACGCCGCACTACATGAGCCCCGAGCAGGCCAAGGGACAGGAAGTGGACGGGCGCAGCGATCAGTACTCGCTCGCGGTCGTCGGGTACCGCATGCTCTCGGGCCAGTTGCCGTTCCAGGACGAGTCGGTCCACACCGTCATCTACAAGCACATCTTCGAGGATCCGCCGTCGCTGCGGGACCTCTGCCCCGACGCGCCCGAATACGTGATCGCCGCGCTTCACAAGGCGCTGGCCAAGGACCCGGGTGACCGCTTCACCACCTCGGAGGAGTTCGCCACCGCCGTGCTCCCCACGCACCCGGTGACGGCCGGGACCTCCTCCGGCAGCTTGCTGATCACGGGGCGGAGCTCGCTCGACGCGGTCACCGAGATCACCACGTCGGGTGGCGAGCCCGGGCGTAAGCGTCGTGGGCTCGCCTTGGTCGCAACGCTCATTGTGTTGGGCGGCGGCGCCGGCGGGGCCTACTGGTATCTGGCCGCGACTGGCCAGCTGGACGCGTTGCTGGGGCGTGGGGGCGATCCGGCAACCGCGCTCGCCGCAACACCGGTGGAGGATTCGGTCACGGCGACTGGAGGGCAGGACACGGCTGCAGTGGATACCGCCACCGCGACGCCCACGGGTCAGCAGCAGACCACACCGCCCCGGCAAACCGAGCCAGAACCCACGCGAACGCAAACCACACCGCCACGCCAGACGCAGCAGCAGCGGCCGGCGGCTCCGCGGGTCGGTTGGCTCACGATCAACGCCACGCCGTTCGGTACGGTGTGGATCGACGGCGTCGAAATCGGAGATACTCCGGTGGTGCGCCGCGAGCTGCGGCCGGGGAGGCACATCATCGAGGTGCGACGTGAGGGGTACCGTACCCTCGTCGACACCGTGACCATCACCTCACAGAACGAGCTCCGGTTGAGCAAGACCCTCATTCGAGGAGAGCCATGATCCGCCGATTGTGTGTTGCAGGCGCGTTACTCGCCGCCCTGATCCCGGCGACCCTCGACGCGCAGGAGCACCCCCTGGTGCGGCGGGCGCAGCAGGCCTATGACGCGCTCGATTTCTCCGGCAGCATCGGCAGCGCGCGCGCGGCGTTGCGGCAGCAGCTCACACGGGAGGACCGCATCCTGGCGTACGAGCTGTTGGGCTTCTCGTACGGCGCCCTCGACTCCACGCGCCAGGCGGTCGAGGCCTTTCGCCAGCTGATCTTCCTCGACCCCGATCGCGAGCCCGACGTGGAGCGCGTGTCGCCTCGTATCACGTCGCTCTACGCGTCAGCGTTAGGCCAGGTGCTGGTGGTGCGTCGGGTGACCGTGGACAGCACCTCGTTCATCGCGGGCCAGGGCTTCGTGCCGATCCGGTTCGAGGTCACGCGGGCGTCCCGGGCGGTGACGCGGGTCATCGGCGGCGGGCTCGACCTGGTGATCGATTCGGCACTGGTGGTCGCGGGCGAGACGCAGGTGTTGTGGGATCCCGTCACGGTGAGTGGCGAGCCGGTTGCCCCCGGGCCGTATCAGGTCGTCGTGACGATCTTCGAGGGGAGCAACCAGTTCGGGGCGCCGCTGGACCTGAGCCTGAGGCACTCCGCCGTCGATACGCTCGCCCATCTCACGAGCCTGCCTGGCTACACCGAGCAGCCGGAGTACGAAACCCCGGGACGGTCCTGGCAGCCGCTGGGGATCGCGCTGTTGTACACGGGGCTCGCGGCCGGCGCGGCCGTGGCGCTGGAGAATCCCAACCTGGAGGTGGGGGAGCGCAAGGAGCTGGCCGGCGTCAGCCTCCTCACATTGATCGCCGGCGTGGCGCTGAGCATCAAGAAGCCCGATCCCGTGCCCGTCGAGGCCAACATCCTGTACAACCAGTTGCTGCGAGAGGAGCTGGCGCGGCGCAACGCGGACATCGCACAGCAGAACGCCGAGCGGCGACGCCAGGTCATGCTCACGGTAGTGCCGCTCGAGGGGGCGCCATGAGGCGCGCGCTGACGGTTGCGCTCGCCCTGGGCCTGCTCGCCGCCGGCCGGGCCGAGGCGCAGACGATCCGGCTTGGCCTCTCGGGGTTGGGGATGTCGTACGCCGAGACCAACGCGAGCCGAAGTTGGGACGGCGGCGGCGGGGCAGGATCCCTGGTGCTGCGCATCGGCCGGTTCGGGCTCGATGCCTACGGCTTCACCGCCAAGCTCAAGGCCGACTCGGCGAACGTGAGTGACTTCGACATGCTGCAGGGCGACGTGCGGGCCAGCTTCTTCATCGTCCCCGTGATTGCCATCGAGCTCGGATTCGGTCGGCGCGGGACCGACCCGAACTTCGCCACTCAGGACTTCGGACTGTGGCGCTTCGGCATTCTCTCGGAGATGTCGCTCACGCGGCTGGGGCTCATCTGGATCCGCGGCGCGTACCTCGCGCCCAAGTTCGAGGGCGGCGGTGACGTGGGGCTCTCGGCCGAGGTCGGTCTCGGTATCGCGGTGGGCACCGCGAACGGACGGTTCCGGGTGCGTGCCGACTACGAGTTTCAGCGCATCGACCGCGAGGTGGGCGGCCAGGACGTGCCGATCCAGACCTCGTTGGGCAAGCTGGGGCTGGAGGTCGGCTTCTAGCGCGCCGACTGGAAAGCCAGAGGAGAACGGCAGGCCAATCGGCCTGCCGTTTTCGACTGTCGTTGGAAGCGACTGGTTCGTCCCGCCGGACCTACGTCGGCTCGTCGCTGGTCGCGTCGCTCGGGTCGGCTTCCCCATCCTCCGAAAGCCGCTGCGGCAGGAACCGCAGTACGAACCCCAGGACCAACGCGGCGATGCCGATCCACACCAGCAGCGGGCGTCCCAGCCGCGCCCCGGCGAGCACGAGCACTGCACCGACGACCAGCGCGGCCATCTTCCACCGTAGGTAGCGGTCGGAACCCCGTCTGGCGCGGCTGGCAAGGAACATGTTATAGAATATCACTTCCCATGACACACCTTCGCACCCTCGCTGCCGCCGTCGTGCTCACGACGCTGCTGTTCGTGGGCTTTCGCCCGGTCGGGCGGCTGCCGGCCATGGGGCGGTTCCTCGATCCGTGGAGTGGTGTGTGGTCGGTTGCGACCACGGCGCACCTGCCGATGCACGCCGAGGTGGGCATTCCCGGTCTCGCCGACAGCGTGCGGGTGCTGTACGACGACCGCGCCGTGCCGCACATCTTCGCCTCCACCACAGAGGATGCCGCGCGGGCCCTGGGATACGTGGTGGCGCGCGACCGCCTGTTCCAGCTCGACCTCCAGGCGCGGGCGCCGGCTGGGACGCTCACGGAGCTGTTCGGAGCCCAGGCGCTGCCGCTGGATCGAGAGATGCGTCACCTCGGCCTGCCGCAGAGCGCGGACCGGGAGTTCGCGGAGCTGGACCCGACGTCCGAGGCGTACCGCACACTGGTCGCGTATGCCGACGGTGTGAACGCCTGGATCGACGGGCTGGGACGGCGCGACCTCCCATTGGAGTACCACATGCTCGCGGCGCGGCCGGCGCGGTGGGAACCGGTCAACACCCTGTACCTGATGCGCCGCATGGGGCACATGCTCGCCTACTCGAGCGACGAGTTCCGCCGGGAGCGGGTCGCCGCGCTGGTGGGCGACGACGCCGCCGACGCGTTGTTGCCCATCGAGAGCCCGATCCAGGAGCCGGTGCAGCCCGGGACGGGGGAGTACCCCCGGGTCGATGGCACTCCGCTCGCGCCGCCCGGTGAGCCGTCTTCCGATGCGGCGTCGCTCGTCGTACGCGAGCCATATGACCGGGAGCGCGCGCAGGCCAGCAACAATTGGGCGGTGGCACCCGCCAAGAGCGCGACGGGGCACGCGCTGCTGGAGGGCGACCCGCACCTGGCCCTCACGCTGCCATCCATCTGGTACGAGGCGCATACCGTGGTCCCCGATGCCCTGGACGTCTACGGCGTGACGTTCACGGGCAGCCCATCGATCATCATCGGCTTCAATCGGGATGTGGCGTGGAGCTTCACGACCAACACGGCCGACGTGACGGACTACTACGCCGAAGAGCTGGACGACCTCGAGCGGCCCACGCGCTACCGGCTGGACGGAGCATGGCACCCGCTCGAGGTGCGCATTGAGGAGTACCACGGGCGACGCGGTGAAGTGCTGGCGGCCGATACTCTGTATTACACCCACCGCGGTCCGATCGTGTGGCGCGACGGCCGTCCGCTCTCGATGCGCTGGACCGTGTTGGAGGACCGCGGGACGATCGACGCGGTGTACCGGGCCACTACGGCTGCGTCGGTGGACCAATGGCTGCACACGACGGAGGCGTACCTGGCACCGTCCCAGACCGCGGTCGTGGCCGATCGGGCGGGGAACATCGCGATCCGCGCGCTGGGTCGCTACCCGATCCGCCCCGGGGACGGCCGCGGCGACCGCGTGTTCGACGGCACCACGAGCGCCAGCGACTGGGTGGGCTGGTGGCCTCCCGAGCGGCAGCCCTTCGCGCTCAATCCGCGCCAGGGCTACGTGGCGTCCGCGAACCAGCAGCCCATCGACCCGGTGGAGGACGACACCTATCTCGGGGTGCACTGGTTCTCGCCGTGGCGCGCCATGCACATCAACCGGCTGTTGCGCGAGCAGGACAGCGTCACGCCGCAGGATATGCAGCGCTTCCAAACGGATCCGGGGAGCGCACGCGCCGATCGCTTCGTGCCATGGTTCCTGGCGGCGTCGCGGCGGCTCACGCAGGCCGGGCGGGATCCCGCGGGGCTCGTCGCGGCGGCGGCGCTGCTGGCCGAGTGGGACCGTCGCTACACGCGGGAGAACACGCGCGCCGTCCTGTTCGAGCTGGCCATGGACGAGCTGGAGAATCGCACGTGGGACGAGCTGGCCCCGCGCCGGGAGGGTGAGGAGTTGTCGGCGCGTCGGGTTGCCACACCGATGGAGAGCGTGCTCTACCGGCTGCTATACGACGAGCAAAGCGCGTGGTGGGACGTGCGCGCGACGGCCGACGTGGCCGAGGACCGGGATCTCATCCTCGGACAGGCCCTTGCTGCAGCCCTGGAGCGGGCCACCGAGCGATACGGCGACCCGTTGGGCGACGGCTGGCGCTGGGAGCGGATTCGGCACGCCAACATCTACCACTTGCTGCGCCTGCGCAGTCTCTCCGCGCTCGGTCTGTCAGTCCAGGGCGGTCCCTCGACGCTCAGCCCGTCGTCCGGCAGCGGTATCTGGGGAGCGAGCTGGCGTCAGGTGGTGGAGCTGGGGCCCGAGGTTCGCGCTCGCGTGATCTACCCCGGTGGCCAGTCGGGCAACCCGGTGAGCCCGCGGTACG
>JBDGXT010000118.1:0-6792 GCA_039584455.1 Gemmatimonadota bacterium | reverse complement strand
CATCGTCTACATCGACGAGCTCGACAAGGTCGCACGCAAGAGCGAGAACCCGAGCATCACCCGGGACGTGTCCGGCGAGGGTGTGCAGCAGGCGCTGCTCAAGATCCTCGAGGGAACAGTCGCCTCGGTGCCGCCCCAGGGCGGCCGCAAGCACCCGCAGCAGGAGTACATCCAGATCGACACCCGCAACATCCTGTTCATCTGCGGTGGAGCGTTCGACGGCCTCGAGAAGATCATCGAGGCACGCACGGGGCGCCGCCAAATCGGGTTCAGCAAGGCGGAGCTGGAGGCCGGCAAGGCCGCGCAGCTCGAGCGGAACCCCTACACCGAGGTCGAGCCCGACGACATGCTGCGCTACGGGCTGATCCCCGAGCTGGTGGGACGCCTGCCGGTCACCGTGGCGCTCGATCAGCTGGACGAGGAGGCCCTGGTCCAGATCCTGCTGGAGCCCAAGAACGCGCTCAGCAAGCAGTACAAGAAGCTGTTCGAGCTCGAGAGCGTGGGCCTCACCTTCGAGCCCGAGGCGCTTCGAGCCGTCGCGCAACGGGCTGTCAACCGCGGCACCGGAGCCCGCGGCCTGCGCGCCATCCTGGAGCACGTCATGACCGAGATCATGTTCGAGCTCCCTGGCCGGCATGACGTGCGCGAGGTCGTGATCACGAAGGAATGCATCACCGAGAGCAGGACCCCACTCGTCGTCACCGAGGGGGCCCGGGCCAAGAAAGAGGCCTGAGCACCGTCTCGTTCATCGGCAGCTATCCGGCTGCCGATTTCACCCTGCGGCCCCTGCTTCCCGAAGTCGCCTTCCTGGGCCGCTCCAACGTCGGGAAATCGTCGCTCATCAACGCCGTCGTCGGGCGGCGCGCGCTCGCCCACACCAGCAAGACCCCTGGGAAGACGCGGATGGTGAACGTGTTCAATGTGGGCCACCGCTACTACCTAGTGGACCTTCCGGGGTACGGATATTCGCGGGCCTCGAAGCCGGATCGGCGCCGGTTCCACGAGCTGTTGCAGCAGTATCTTACGACGAGGCAGCCGCTGGCCGGAGTCATCTGGCTGCTGGACGTGCGCCGCGAGCCGTCGGCCGAGGACCGCCAGATGGCGGCGCTGTTGGTCGAGCGCGGCATCCCGACCCTCGCCGCAATCACCAAGGCCGACAAGCTGGGCCGCGCACGCCGAAGGGAGCGCACCGGCGAGATTCTGGAAGCGGTTGGGATGACGGAGGAGCAATGCGTGGTGACCAGTGCCCGTACCCGCGACGGGATCGAGCAGCTACAGGAGGCCGTCGCCGGCCTGGTGGACGCTTGGTCGGAGGGCGGGCAATGAGCGCCGCGCTCCGTGGGCTCCTCGGCTCGGTGCCGACCCTCGCCCTTCTCGTATGTGCAGGCCCGCTCCAGGCCCAGCAGGATTCGGCCGGCCCTGGCGACCAGACCAAGGCCCTGCCGCCGGCCGGGTACGGCACGCTGCGGCAGAGCGACGCCACCCTGCGCATCGACACCGAGACCCACCTGATCCAGATCGTGCCGCTCGACGAGGGGGTGATCCGGCTGCTGGCCAACGACACCTACACCTCGCTCCACCGCCTGCGGGAATCCAGGTCGGAGGAGATCGACCGGGCCGCCAGGCGCTGGGGGATCCGGCAGCCCACGCTGTTTCTGGTGACCTTCTTCGGGCGGCAGGACCAGGCCCGGTTCTCCCCCGAGGTGCTCCAGGTGACCAGCCAGAACCGGCTGTTCCGGCCGGTGGAGATCTTCCCGCTCTCACCCCTGTGGAGCGGGCAGCAGCTCAACCAGCGGGAGACCGCCCGGGCGATCTACCTGTACGAGGATGGGATCCGCCTTGCCAATCAGATGACCGTGTCCTACAGCCGATTCTCGACCGATGCGTGGGCCCTGATCATCAGGGTGCTCGATGCCGAGCGGGGAGCCGTGCTGGCACGCGCCGCCCGCGGGCAGGGGAAGCCTTAGCGACCCAACGCCAACACGGTCTCACGCACGCGGGATTCGATCCATCGCGCCACCTGCGGATGCGCGAGGAGTGCCTCTCCGGAGTACACGATGGGAAGCCCGGCCAGGTCGGCGGGCAGCTTCTCGGCGGTGATGCGCCCCTGCGCCACCAGGAGTGGTACGACGACGACCGGGCGACCGGTCAGCCCATACTGCAGCACGATCACGTCCCGCACCTGCCGCACTGCCTCCTCCCGCACCGCCTCCGGGGCGTCGTCGCGCACCAGCCCCACCTTCACGTCGCGGAATCCAGACCACGCTCTCACGCTGTCGGCCAGCACGCGCATGTTCCGCATCCAGGCTGCCCACCGCTCCGCCGAGTTGGGACCGTGACCCACCACGAAGAGCGCCTGCTCGGCGGGGGCCGCTGCGAGGGCCAGGGCCCGGTCGGACAGCGCCCGCGCGATCTCGGGCGCGTCGTCCATCCCGCCGGCGAGCAACAAGGGAACGGCCCCTTCCGGACGCTCGATCCCCCCCATCGCCAGGTGGCGCCGCATCTCGGCCGAGAGGGAATCCGTCTCCCCCACCAGGTAGCGTACCTGCTCGAAATGGCCGCTGTGGCTCGACACCAGGAGCGGGACCACCACGATCCGCTGGGCACCGGCCTCCACCAGCCGCGCCGCCGCTACTTGGAACGGCCGCTCGCCCGCGCCGGGTCCCATCAGGAAGCTCACTTCGACCGGCGCACCCGTCTCGACCATCTCGGCGACCCTGACCACCTGCGCGTTCCAATCGGGCCCACCACCGTGGGCCACCACGAGCGTGCCCACGGGCCCCTCCGTCTGGGCGACTCCGGCGGCTGGCCACCCTGCCACCGCCAGCAAGAGGCACACGAGGGCCGGAGCCATCGGAGGGCAGACAGCCCGCTCCGCGAGCGTTAGCATTGGAATGGACACGGGGTATCTACTCGACTCGATCTGGGGCAAACGTGGGAACTTCTCGGGGATTGGACTTGGTTGAGAGCACACCCCACCGTGAACAATTCCGAATGTACTTGGGGTATATACCGTGGTCAACGAACCCGTCACCGAGGATACTCCACGATGGTGCTGCGTCCGCTCCGCAAGCTGAGCCTCCCGGACCCCGCGGAACGGGCCTACGGTCAGTGGCTGGGAGAGCTCGAAGAGCGCCTGGCCGATCCGCAGTGCGACCGCTACCGGCTGTGCCGCGACGTGCTGTACGGCATCTACTATCCCGGGCTGGAGAGCTACGACGAGCTCGTGGCCGACCCTGGCGTGGCGCCCTCGACGCGGGCGGCGCTGCTCGCGCTCGACCCGCACCACATCACGCTCGAGCCCGAGTACTACCACGAGATCGACGCGGAACAGTACGCTCGGGTGAAGCCGCTGCTCTGGTTGTGGCAGAGCTTCGATCGCTCACCCCTGGGCGGGGGGAACGTGGATGTCGGGGTGCGCTTCCGCCGCATCCTGGCGCCGCACATCTTCCGGCGGTGCGGGAAGAACTTCAAGTGCTTCCAATACGTGGAATTCTCCTTCGGGTACAACATGGAGGTGGGTGACAACGTGGTCGTGCACCGACACGTGCTGCTGGATGATCGGGGCGGCATCACGCTGGGGAATCGAGTCTCGGTGGCCGACTACGCCAACATCTACAGCCACACCCATGCGCTTGCCGATCAGGTAGACGTGACCGACGCGGAGGTCGTGCTCGAGGATGGGGTGCGCATCACCTACCACGCCACGGTCCTCGCCGGCGTGCAGGTGGGTGAGGAGGCCATCGTGGGTGCCGGTGCGGTGCTCACCAAGGACGCCAAGCCGTGGCATCTCTACCTCGGCGTGCCGGCCAAGCCCGTGCGGGTGAAGCCCAACGCCCCGCCTGAGATCACCGACGACCCGGAGCGCCCGCCCACGTGACCCTGCTCTGGGTCCTGGCGGCTGCGGTGGCGCTCGCCGCAGGGTGGTGGCTGGGGAGGCGGATGGCCGGGACCCGGGACGTGCCGGGAACAGCCGGAGCACTGCAAGAGACTCGTACGGAGCTGACGCGGCGCCTGAACGAGCTCTTCTCGCTGCAAGAGCTCGCCTATGTCCTCTCCGACTCCATTCATCTGGACCGGATCACGGAGCAGGTGGCGCGCTACGTGCAGCGCTTCCTGGAATGCGACGGCGTCGCCGTGGCGCTCGCGCTCGATGTGCCGGACCGCCTGCGGGTGCTCGCTGCGTACGGCTCGATTTCGAGACTCGAGGAGCTGGAGGTGAAGGCCACGCAGGAGGCCGGACTGATGGGCGCCGCCATGGTGCGGGAGCAGCTTCAGGTCTCGGAAGGCGGAGACACGGTGCCGCTGCTGGGGGACGTTCATGCGGAGCAAGCGGCGGCGGTGCCCCTGCGCGCCCACGGCATGACCATTGGAGCGGTCGGGGTCGCCAAGGCGGGAGACCGCGGGTTCACAGAGGAAGATATCCGGCTGCTCTCCACCGTGGCGACGCACGCCGCCATGGCGCTCGCCAACGCCCACTTCTTCTCGCTGGTCCACAGTGGCAAGCTCCAATGGGAGACCACGTTCGATGCCCTCGCCGACGGGATGGCCGTCGTGGATGAGGCCGGACGCGTGCGGCGCGCCAACCGCTCGCTGGCGACGATGCTGGGCGCAAAGGTCCCGGACGTGATCGGCAAGGAACTCGAGGGTCTGCTGTTCGGCGCCTCGCCCGAGCTGAAGGGACTGCTCGACACCGCCCGTCGAGAGACCCGCTGTCCACCGCTCACCGTCCGCTCGGCCACGCTCAACCGCATTCTGCGGGTGACGGCCTCGGCCATCAGCGCCGACGTCGCCGCCGGCTGGGTCGCCATCCTGTTGGAGGACGTGACCGAGCAGAAGGCGTTCGAGGCGCAGCTGATCCAGAGCGAGAAGATGGCAGCCGTGGGCCAGCTCGTTTCCGGGGTGGCGCACGAGCTGAACAACCCGCTGACCTCGATCGCCGGACTCTCGGAGTTCCTGCTGCAACGGCCCGAGCCGACCGAGAAAGACCGGGACCACGTCCGGGTGATTCACGAGCAGGCGGAGCGCGCCGCCCGCATCGTGCAGGACCTGCTCACGTTCGCGCGTCAGGGACCCGCCGAGCCCACGTCCATCGACCTCAACGAGGTCACCGAGCGCGCCGTTTCCCTAATCAGCTACGAGGTCCGGCTCCGCAAGGCGGACCTGGAGATGGCACTGGTGGACAAGCTCCCGGCCGTGATGGGGGACCGGCACGAGATCCAGCAGGTCGTGCTCAACCTCCTCACCAACGCGGTGCATGCCATGAGTGACCTGCCGCCCGAGGCACCGCGCCTCGTGCGCGTGAGTACCGAGCGGAAGAAGAACCACGTCGTGCTGCGCGTGGCCGACTCCGGACCGGGCATTCCCGAGGAGCTGCTCCCCCGCATCTTCGACCCCTTCGTGACCACCAAAGCCCCCGGCAAAGGAACGGGGCTCGGCCTCGCGATCACGTTCCGCATCATCGAGGGGCACGGGGGGACGATCGAAGTCGAGCGCTCCAAGCACGGTGGTGCCCTGTTCGTGGTCACCCCATGATCGGCATCCTCTTCGCCCAGGACGGCCAGGAGGTGGAAGCCGCCGGCGACGCGGCGCACGCGCTCGAGCTGCTGCAGCGGCACGGGTACGACCTGGTGCTGGCCGATCCAAGGGTCGCCGTGTCGGCGGGGGAGTCCTTCGCCACCGTGTTTTGCGCGCGGCATCCGGAGCTCAAACCGCGCACCATCTTCCTCACCGCCGACGTGCGATCCGAGACCGACGAGTGGCTCACCGGGCTCGGGTGTCGCTACTTCCGCAAACCGTTCAACGTGCGCGAGCTGCGCGCGGCCGCGGCCGAGATCCTCGCCTCGGCGCAGCCCAATCCAGCCTAGGAACTCGCGGGAGGTCTAGGTGTCGAGGTGTCGCTGCGTCCCGCGCGCGCGGGAGAGCACGGCTTGCAGTCGCGCCGAGAGAGCACGGGCGCGGAACGGCTTGGACAGGAAGTCGTCGGCCCCCAGCTCGAAGACCCGCACCTCGGCATCTTCGTCGCCGCGGGCGGTCAGCACCACCACCGGAATGTCCTCGGTTACCTGGCGCGACCGGAGGTGGCTCAGCACGCCGTAGCCGTCGAGCCCCGGGAGATTGAGGTCCAGCACGACGATGTCCGGCGCGTGCCGGTCCACCTGGTCGAGTGCCTCTACCCCGTCACTCGCCTCGGTAACCGAGTAGCCGTCCCGCTCCAGCAGATCGCGCATGACCTTGCGCAGTTGGTCCTCGTCGTCCACCAGCAGCACCTTGGTGTCGGCCCCGCGGCGGTCGCCCTTCTCGACCGGCTGGAGCAGCTCGAACTCCTCGGAGAGCGCGGTCGTGGCGGCATCGAGTTCGGGCTCCGGTGGGGCCTCCCTGGACGGGGTCGTGCGGCTACCCTTCGAGCGAGCCTTGGCCCCCGACGAACGCCGGCTCCGAGGATCCTCCGCAAGCGCCACATCATCCTCCTGGGGCACGTCCACCACACGCAGCAGCTCGTCGATGGTGGACTCCCCGCGGAGGACATGTTTCAGACCGCTCTCCCACAGAGAGCCCATGCCACTACGGCGCGCGACATCGGCAATCCGATCGGCCGTCTCGTTTGCGCCGATCGATCGCTCGACTTCGGGCGTCACCGTGAGGATCTCCATGATGGAGAAGCGGCCGCGAAACCCCGTCATCGCGCACTCGGGGCATCCCACGCCGCGGAACACCGGTGTATCGCTCGGGATCCAGCGCTGCAGTTTCTTCGGGATCTGCTCGACCCAGACCTCCTTGCACGTGGGGCAG
>JBDGXT010000117.1:0-5779 GCA_039584455.1 Gemmatimonadota bacterium | reverse complement strand
CGATGAGATCGTGATGCTGATGCGCGTGGCCGAGCAGTTCGGCTTCAGGATCGGCACGTTCACGCACGTGCTGGAGGGCTACAAGGTGGCCGACGAGATGGCGGCCCACGGGGCCGGCGGCTCGACGTTCAGCGACTGGTGGATGTACAAGCTGGAGGCGTACGACGCGATTCCCTACAACGCGGCCATCATGCACCGCCACGGGGTCAAGACGAGCCTCAACTCCGACAGTCAGCTGCTGCAGGCGTTCTTCGTCTACGAGCTCAACAAGCCGGTGAAGTACGGCGGGGTGTCCCGCGAGGACGCGCTGCGAATGCTGACGCGCTACCCGGCGGAGCTGCTGCTCATCGATGACAAGGTGGGTACCGTCGAGGTGGGCAAGCACGGCGACATCGCCATCCTGTCCGGTGATCCGTTCGACGTGTACACCCGCGTGGAGAAGACGATCGTCGACGGCATCGTGTACTACGATCGGGAGCGGGAAGGCGAGCTGCGTGGCGAGCCGGTGCGCACGCTGCCGCAGTTCGACCTGGTGCCCGAGGTGGCCGACGCCACGGCCGCGGCACCGCTGGCCCGCCCGGCGTCGTTCACGCCGGGGGAGACGACCCAGGGTGCCGTGACGGCGCTGGTGGGTGCCACCGTGCACCCGGTCTCCTCCACAGCCATCTCCGACGGCGTGGTGCTCGTTGCCGAGGGGCGGATCGCCGCGGTGGGAAGCGCCGCAGAGGTCCAGATCCCGAGCGACGCCGCGATCGTCAATCTCGCTGGGAAGCACCTCTATCCCGGCATGATCGATCCCTTCACGCAGCTCGGCATGGTCGAGATCGGTCAGGTCCCGGAGAGCCGCGACGACCGCGAGGTGGGACGCTACAATCCTCACGTTCGGGCGTTGACCGGCGTGCATCCGCACAGCGAGGCCATCCCGGTCGCCCGGGCCAACGGCATCACGACGGTCCTCACGACGCCGGCCACCGGTGTCATCCAGGGAACCGCGTCGGTGATCCAGCTCAAGGGCGACACGCCCGAGCGCATGGCCGTGCGCGATCGAGCCGCGTTGGTGATCGACTTCCCGATGCCCACGGGCGACGCGTGGGAGGAGCCAAGCCTCGACGGGGAGCGGATCGAGGAGCTCGTGGCCCTGTTCGAGCGAGCCAGTCAGTTTGCCCAGGCGCCGAACACCCTCGATGAGCCGGACGCGCCATTCGGGCCCAATATCATCAACCGCGACCGACTCATGCTCGAGGCACTCGTGCCGGCGGTCACGGGACAGATGCCGGTGCTGTTCCAGGCGCACCGCGAGCGGGCCATCCGGTCGCTACTCCTGTTCCTCGACGAGTTCCCCGAAGTGCGGGCCGTCGTCGTGGGCGGGGACCAGGCGTTCCGCGTGGCCAACGAGCTGGCCGCACGTGACATTCCGGTGATCGTGGGATCGGGGGTCGCACTGACAATGGACCGGGAGGACCCGGTCACGGCCGCCTGGGAGAATGCGGGCATTCTGCACGCGGCAGGCGTGAAGGTCGCCTTCGGGACCGACGAGGTCTCCAATGTGCGGAATCTGCCCTACCACGCGGCTCGCTCGGCGGCGTACGGGCTCCCCAGGGAGGCCGCGCTGCGCGGGGTCACACTGACGACCGCGGAGGTGCTCGGGATGGAGGATCAGCTCGGGAGCATCGATGTCGGCAAGCGGGCCGACCTCATCGTCACCACGGGCGATCCGCTCCAGATCGTGACGCAGGTGGAGCAGGCCTTCATCGCGGGGGAGGAGGTGTCGCTGGAGAGCAAGCACACCCGGCTGTGGGAGGCGTTCCGGGATCGGCACTGATCCCGAGCGAGTGCACACGCCGAACGGGGCGGCCGCTCATCGAGCGGCCGCCCCGTTGGCGCTATGTCGTTCTCGGCAGCGATCCTAGGGCTGCTGCTGCGCGATTCCTTCCCTTTCCTCCGCGTGCTGCGCCACCATGCTGCGCAACTCCTTGGAGGGCTTGAACACAGGCACTGGCCGGGCAGCCACCTCTACCGGGTCTCCTGTGCGGGGGTTCCGTGCCATGCGGGTCTTCCGCATGCGGATCTTGAACGTCCCGAACCCCCGGATCTCGATGTTACTCTGGTCCGAGAGCGACTCCTTGATCGCCTCGAGAAAGGCGTCAACGACCCGCGCACAGTCCTTTTTTGAGATCATCGGGCCCGCGGTTCGGGCGATCGCGGCCGTGACTTTCTCGACGAGATCCGCCTTGGTCATTCGTCCTCGCTTGCTGGGCCCCGGATGGCGGAAATCGCACCCCCTAGGGGGGTGCTTGGGCCGTCATAAATAGGGGCTTACCTGTTGACTGTCAAGGGCTTGGACGAATTGGGTGAAGTGACCCCTGGCGTCGTGGGGGCCCGGGGAGGCCTCCGGATGGTACTGCACGGCGAACATGGGGAGCTCCCGGTGCCGTAGGCCTTCGACGGTGTCATCATTGAGGTTACGGTGCGTCACCTCGAGTGAATTGGCACCTGAGACGGCCTTACTCGTTCCCCTGACAGCAAATCCGTGATTCTGGCTGGTGATCAGAACCCGGCCTGAATCCAGGTCCCGAACCGGGTGATTGCCGCCCCGATGGCCGTAGGGGAGCTTGTCTGTCCCGCCGCCGAGCGCCAGCGCCAGGAGCTGGTGCCCCAGGCAGATCCCGAACGTGGGCAGCCCTGACTCGACGAGGGCGCGGATCTCGGGAAGGGCGTAGGCGACGGCTGCCGGATCGCCCGGACCGTTCGATAGGAAGAGGCCGTCCGGCTCGAGCTCCCGCACCCGAGCCGCCGGGGTCCCGGCCGGGACAACCGTGACGTGGCATTCCAGCGACGTCAGGATGCGCAGGATGTTCTGCTTCATGCCGAAGTCGTATGCCACCACGTGGCGGCGGGCCGCGGGCTCACCCACCCGCTGCTCGCTCGGGATGGTCGCTCTCGATGCGAGATCCAGACCCTCCATGCGCGGGCTGGCGTCCAGGGCGGCACGAATCTCGTCGGCCGGGGCCTCACCCAGGGCCACGATGCCTCGCATCGCGCCGGCAGAGCGGATGTGGCGGGTGAGCCTCCGGGTATCCACGCCCTCGATCACCGGAATCCCCCGCCCCGCCAGCCACTCCTCCAGCGCCCCACTGGCCCGCCAGTTGGAGTACTCGCGGGCCAGCTCGCGCACCACCACGCCGTTGACCTGTGGCTTCTCCGACTCCAGATCCTCCTCGTTGATGCCATAATTCCCGATCATGGGAGCAGTCATCACCACGATCTGGCCCAGGTAGGAGGGATCGGTGAAGACCTCCTGGTACCCCGTGAGATTCGTCGTGAAGACCACCTCGCCAGGGGTATGCTCAAACGAACGGCGCGCGGTTCCGGAGAACCACGCGCCGTCTTCGAGCAGGACGTAGGCCGGCCGTGCGGTTGTCACTCGCTAGTCGGGATTGGGCGTCTGCCGCTGAGGCTGCGGCTCGACGTCGAGCGGCAACTGCTGCTGCGGCGCCACCGGCGTTGGCGGCGCCAACTGCTCGCCCTCCAGCACCGACCGAGGGGTGGCTGACTGCGTGGACAGGCCCGCCAGGATCAGGCAGATGCCCAGGAAGATCCCCCCCAACCACCACGTCGCCTTGGTGAGGATCGTCGCGGCCTGGCGTCCACCCAGAAACGTGTCGGTGGAGGCGCCACCGCCCATGGCGGCGAGGCCACCGCCGGTCCCCGCCTGCGTGAGCACACCGCCCACGAGCAGGAAGCAGATGATCACCAGGACGATCAGCAGAACTAGGAACATTGGTCTCCTCGAGCGGCGCGGAAGATACCCGGTTTCCGGCTCCCAAGTCAATCGAGCGCGACGTGCGCCATCTCGCTCCACGCCACGGGGTCCAGGGACGCACCGCCCACCAGCACCCCGTCGACGTGTGGCTCCGCGATGAGGGCCGCGATGTTGCCCGGTTTGACACTCCCCCCGTAGAGCACCCGCACCGCCTCCGCGTCGGCGCCGCGCTCCCCCATCCAGGCGCGGATGGCCGCATGCACCTCGGCCGCATCCTGGGGGGTGGCCGTCTTGCCGGTACCGATGGCCCAGACCGGCTCGTAGGCGATGGGGATGTGCTCCAGCCCGGCACCGTCGATCCCCTTGAGGACGGCGAGTTGCCGCCGCACGACCTCGAGCGTCTCTCCTGCGTCCCGCTGCTCGATCTTCTCCCCCACGCAGAGCATGGGAACGAGGCCACCATCGAGCAGCGCCCGCACCTTCAGGCCGGTTTCCGCATCGGTCTCGCCGAACACGTGGCGCCGTTCGGAGTGCCCCACGAGCGCCGCTTGCGCCCCGGCGTCCCGCGCCATGGAGACCGCCAGCTCGCCCGTGAAGGCACCCTTGGGCTCCCAATGGACGTTCTGCGCACCCACCCTGACGTCGGCGCGGTCACCTACCGCGCTGGCCACCGCCTCCAACGCCACGGTGGAGGGAAAGAACCACACTTCCCGGTCGCTGGCCGGCGGGTAGCCCTCGAGAAACGTCTTGAGGAACTGGCGGGCCGCGTCAGGCGCTAGGTGCATCTTCCAGTTGGCGGCAAAGATCGGCTTGCTCATAGGTCGTCTAGGGCGGCCACGCCTGGGAGCTCCTTTCCTTCAAGCAGCTCCAGCGATGCCCCACCCCCCGTGGAGACGTGACTGACTTTGGCCGTGAGCCCGGCCTTGGCCACGGCAGCGGCGGAGTCCCCGCCGCCCACGATGGTGGTCGCTCCCCTCGCGGTGGCGGCCGCCAGCCCGCGGGCAATGGCCACTGTCCCCGCGTCGAATGGAGGTGTCTCGAACACGCCCATGGGGCCGTTCCACACCACGGTCTTGGCGGCGGTGATCTGATGTGTGAAGTGATCGGCAGCGTTCTCATCGATGTCGTAGACCGCCCACCCGGGACCGATCTCGTCCGGGCGCACATCCTTGATCTCCGCGTCGGACGAGAGCTCCCTCGCAACCGTCACGCCTGACGGCAGAACGAGCTTGTCCCCGCCGCGGCGTAACAACTCCCTCGCCATGTCGATTCGATCCGGCTCCACCAGGGAGTTGCCGACTTCCAATCCCTGGGCGGCGTAGAACGTGCACGCCATGGCACCGCCGATGAGGATCGTGTCGACCGTTGGGAGGAGCGCCTCGATCACGTCGATCTTGCCCGAGATCTTGGCCCCGCCCAGCACCGCCACGAAGGGACGGGCCGGCTCGGCCAGCGCCCCCTGGAGGTACTCCAGTTCCCTCGACATGAGGAACCCTGCTACCGCCGGCTTGAGTAGATGTGCGACTCCTTCGGTCGAGGCGTGCGCGCGGTGGGCGGTCCCAAAGGCATCGTTCACGTAGAGGTCCCCGAGGCGCGCGAAGGCCTGGGCGAGCTCCGGGTCGTTCTGCTCCTCTCCGGCGTGGAATCGGGTGTTCTCCATCAGGATGACTTCGCCCCGGCGCAGCCGACGGCTGCGGTGTGGCGCGTCTTCGGACAGAGGGTCCTCGAGGAACTGCACGGGCGCGCCCAACTCTCGCTCCAGCACCGATACGACGGGGCGCAGTGAGTATTCGGGCTTGGGCTGGCCCTTGGGGCGGCCCAGGTGCGACGCCAGGATCACGCGGCAGCCCCGGTCCTTGAGCCAGCGGATCGTGGGTAGGGAGGCCACAATGCGCGTGGCGTCGGCCACCTCCCCCTGATCGAGCGGCACGTTGAAGTCGACTCGGACGAAGGCGCGCTGCCCCTCCAGGGGTTGCCCTTCCAGCGACGCCAGCGTGCGCTTCATCAGAGGCGCTG
>JBDGXT010000116.1:0-5812 GCA_039584455.1 Gemmatimonadota bacterium | reverse complement strand
ATGCTCCTCCACCGCGTGGATCGGGACGATGTTAGGATGCGACAACCCTGCGGCCGTCCGGGCCTCCTGCAGAAACCTCTCGCGCAGCGCGGGCTGCCCTGCCAGCAGGGACGGCAGCAGCTTGATCGCCACCAGGCGGTCCAGGGCCACGTCCCGCGCCAGCAGCACGACGCCCATCCCACCCCGCCCCAGCTCGCGCTCGAGCGAGTAACGCCCGGCTAGCCCCTCTTGCAGTGCCAGGAACTCGGGGCTGACGGCACCAGTCACGGTGTCAAGAACTCCAGGACCTTCTGATTCACCAGCCGGGCCCGTACCAGGCTCAGGTCGTGGCCGGCCCCGGGAATGACCTCGGCCTGCACCTGCGGCGCCACCCGTACGAGGCGCTCGATCGCCCGTTCCGGGGAGTAGATCTTCTCATTCTCCCCCACGAGGAAGAGCATTGGCACGGTGATGCTCTGCCATTCCTCGTTGGTCAGGACCGACGGAGGTATCATGCTCCGCGGTTTGTAGCTCGCCACTCCCAGAAAGGCGACGTCTGCCCACTCGTCCAGCAGCGCACGACTTGAGTCGGACCCTCGCGCGAGATCCTCCATCAGCCAGTACAGGAACCGCCTGGTGAAGTAGCGGTGCGGCAATGCGGAGAGTACTGCTTTTCGGATCCAACCAGCCGACAGCGGAAGCACGGTGCCACCCGGCGCCAACAGCACGACCTTCCCCACACGATCCGGATGCTCCAACGCGTATTGGCTCGCCATCCACCCGCCATACGACAGGCCCACGAGATGGACATCATCGCCCAGCTCGAGCGCATCGAACAGTTCGTCGAGCCAGCGCACATAGTCATCGGCGCTCTCGATCGGCCGTGCGTACACGCTGCGCCCGAAGTCGTCGATGATGTCCACCGCATAGGTGCGGTAGTGCTCGGACAGCGCCTCGACATTGGGGCCCCAGTGGAGAGAGCTGCCGCCAGCGCCGTGCAGCAGTACCATTGGCGGCGCGTTGGTCGGCCCCGTGACTCGCACGAAGGTCTGGCCGTGGGACGTGCTGACCGTCCGTAACTCGGACACGACCGGCCAGTCCCGCTCCATCACTTCGTACAGCTCCAGGTACCGTGCCTTGGCGTCTGGCGATCGGAACGGGTGGTACTCGGCAACGTCGGTGGCAGGTGGGGCCGCAAACGACCATACAGCCATTCCGATGGCGAGGGACACCGGCACCGTGAGCGCGAGTCCACCTGCGATCAGTACGAGTCTCAGGATCCTCATCACGTACCCCAGGAAGCTCGTGGAGCTGGCCTTGGAGACCGACGATTAGCCGCCCGCCTCAACCCCCAGCGCCACGATGAGCTGCCCGATCACCTCGTTGAAATACCGACCCGACCCGCCTGGGCTCGGACCCAGCCGCACCACCACCATGTCCAGCGACGGGATGATCACCGTCCTCTGCCCCATGAACCCTGCTGGCCAATACGCGTCACGCGGCACGTCGAGCATCGCGCCGCCCGCATTGACCCAGAAGAGGCCGCCGTATCCCTGGCGCGGATCCGTGGACGTCGGCGTGCTGACGAATGCCGCCCAGCCCTCCGGCAGGATGCGCTCACCCTGCCAGACGCCATCCCACAGGTGCAGCAGGCCGAAGCGCGCCCAGTCGTAGGCGCTCGCAAAGTCGTAGCCCGTCATGATGAAGTTGCCGTACGTGTCGGTCTCCAACACGACGTCGCGCATGCCGATCCGGTCAAACAGCGCGTGCTGCGGGAAGGTGAAGTAGCTCTCGCCACGCGCCTCCACGGTCTGACGCACGATCCTCCCCAGCGTGAGGGGATCGCTGTTGCGGTACCGAAACTGTGTGTTGGGTGGCAAGTCCATCGGCTGGTTGATGGCATGCTCAAACACGTTCACCGCATCGAAGTAGATGAGGAAGTGCTCGTTCTCCTTGGTGAACGAAAGTGAATCCCCCACGCCGTAGTTCTTGAAGTCGAGCCCGCTGCTCATGTGGAGCAGGTCTCGAATGCGGATCTCCCGGCGGGGATCCTCCGGGTCCTCGTGCCACTCCGGCACCGGGGCCGGTTGGTCGAGCGTGAGCTCGCCCTGCTGCACCAGCACCCCGATGAGCGCCGCCGTGATGCTCTTGCCCTGAGACCAGCTGATCTGCGGGGTGTGCGGAGTGAAGCCCTGCGCGTACCGCTCCGCGATGATCTTCCCTTTGTGGATCACGACCAGCGCCCGCGTGTTTTGACCGGCCTCGTTCATCGCCCAGTCCAGCACGGCCGTGACTGCCGCGGTGTCCGCTCCCGGCGGGAGCGGCCCATGCCTGTCGAGATCGCCCGTGGGCCAGGGCTGCGTTGCGGGATCGGGCAGCTCCGACGTGACATCGACCGGTGTGAAGTGGATGTCCTCCGACTCACGTTCGTGGATCACACAGCCCTGGTCGCCGTAGTAGATCGCCGTTCGCACTGGTGTGCCGGGCGCCGTTACGGCCACTCGTCGGCTCTTCTGGTCGACCTCGACGTCGAACGCCTCCTCCCAGTGGAACCACGGGAACGGGGCGATGTCTCGCGCGATCACAGTCTCCTCGTCTCGCTGATGATCGCGGCCCACGACCCAGAGGCCGGCACAGACATGGTGCGCACCCCACGCCGCGGCGTGCTCGCGACCTTCGGGGGTGAGGGTGTTCTGCGCCGGCGCAGGTTGCGGCCACAGCGCGGCTACGACCAACGCGCCGAGGGCAGTGGCACGCGCATGCTTCGTGAACATCACATGTCTCCCTTGCGTTACTGATTCCCCTCCCGCACGAGCTGCTCGACCTCCGACACCCAGTTCGTCACGATGTGCAGTCGATGCCTAGCCCCAGGTTCCTCCCGACCGGCGACCAGTAGGACACTGCCGTCGGGAGCCACATCATAGGAGCGACCGCCGATATTGAGGTATTCACCCATGAAGAGAAACTCTGGCTGTCCCGCGCTGAACGACGGCTGCGTTTGCACCCCCACGCGCCAGAATCGTCTTCCGTTGCGGTAGTAGAGCGCCGTACCGTCGCGCGACCAGACGGGCTCCTCCGACCCGGCCTCCGTGGAGATTGGAAAGCGTTCGCCAGTCGGCGGAAACGGCTGGACATAGACCTGGTAGTCGCCGGTCGCTTCAGATGTATAGGCTACCCAATTCCCATCGGGGGAGATCGCGCCGCCCCACTCGCCGAACCGCGACCTGGCTATGGGGTTCAGCCGCCATCGATCGGTCCATTCGGCGACCCACACGTTCCACGAGCTGTCCGGATCGAGCTCCTCGAAGGCCAGGCGCCTTCCATCGTTGGACCACCGCCCGTTGATGACCGACGGGTTCGGTACGTCGAACAGTGGCTCTGTCTCTCGCCCTCCCAGCAACACCGCATGGATCGACGGACCTCTACGCCAATCCGAATACGCGATCGTGCGGCCGTCCGGTCTCCAGCTGGGATACTGCGCACCGTCGACGGTGAGTCGCTCGACCGATCCACGTCGCAGATCGGTGATCCAGAGGTTCATCCCCGATTCGTCGGGGAGCGAATAAGCGAGCCGTCTGGCGTCGGGCGAGAGCGCGAACACACCATAGGGCGCGGGCGGCAGCCCTAGTCCCTCGGTCACGCCGTCAGGGTGCGACCACACGAACTCCCACGCCCCGGTGTAGCCGCCTGGGGCATACACCAGCATGCCATCAGCGGACACGGCTGCATGCGCGATGCCCCACCCGGCCACCGGTTCCGGCAGCGGCACCTGCTGCCCAACCACCTTCAACTCATCAGTGTCGAACTCCGCAACCCACAGTCTCCCACCGCCAACATACAGTACGTATCCGCCCTCCAGATACCGCGGATTCCAACCTCGCAGCCCCAGCAACCTGGTCTCACCGGTAGCCAGCACGACAACTGCCATGTCCTGCGGAGCCGTGCCGGACACGAGAACCGCATCCCCCCCCGGCAACACTTCGGGCCAGCTGAACTGGCGGGTTCCGCCCACGCCGACCACCTCGATACTCCCACCGGCCGCGTCGACCACCTCGAGGTCCCGGCCCTCGTTGGGGGATACGAGGATCCTCTCAGCTGACAGCCACGCGGCACCGTGCGGGTTGGGTGTGGTCGCAAGCGTTACGACCGGCCCGCCGCCAAGGGGCACCTTTCTCATCTCGTTGCCAACGAAGAACCCGATCCACTGCCCGTCGGGTGAGAAGAAGGGGTGATAGGCACCACGCGTCCCATCGAGCGGTCTGGCCTCATACTCGTCGAGTGGTCGAACGTAGAGGTGTGTCTCGCCATCCCACTCGCCCACGTACGCGATGTGGGAGCCGTCGTGTGAGACGGCGACTGCCGGTCGCGGCGTGGCGAGCGGCGCCGAGCCAATCAGGGCCACGGGCGCGGTATCGGGGAGCGCAATCTGCGAGCGGTTCACCACTTCTGCCGGCTGGTCGTCCAGTTGCCTGACCGCCCACACGGCGACGATCACGGCCACGGCCGCTGCCGCCCAGGGAAGGACGGCAAGCCACCACCGCCTGACATCCTGGGCCGGCGCCACGCTCCCACGCTCCGCGGCCGGCAGCACGACGGGGGTTCGACCCATCAACGCATCCACGAACTCGGACGCCGTGGCAAATCGATCGGCGGGCAGCCGCTCCAGCGCCCCGGCTATGGCCGCCTCGGCGTGGGGAGGCACCGTATCGCGCAGCTGGCGAATCGGCCGCGCCCGCTCGGTCACGACCTTTGCCAGGATTGCCTGCGCCGTCGGCCCCGTGTGCGGCGGCTCGCCGGCCAGCATCTCGTACAGCACCGCCCCCAGGGAGTAGATGTCGCTCCGCGCGTCCACTTCTCGATCGCCCATCGCCTGCTCGGGACTCATGTACTGCGGCGTCCCCAGGGAAAGGCCTGTCTCGGTGAGGCGGGGACCACCGGCGGCTCGTAGGGCCAGCGCGATCCCGAAGTCCGCCACCATCGGCTGGCCATCGTGCACCAGGATGTTCTCGGGCTTGATGTCCCGGTGGACGACACCATGGCGGTGCGCATAGTCCAGCGCGCTCGCCACCACCTCCGTCAACTTGAGCGCCTCGCTCACGCCAAGCTGCTTCTGGCGGGTCAGCCTGCCGCGCAGCGACTCGCCCTCCACGTAGGGCATCACGTAGTAGAGGAATCCGGCGGCCTCCCCCGAATCGTACAGCGGCAGGATGTGCGGGTGTTGCAGGTTTGCAGTGACCTTGATCTCGTTGAGGAATCGCTCGGCACCGAGCAGCGCAGCCAGCTCGGGCCGCAAGACTTTGACAGCGACGTGACGCTCGTGCTTCAGGTCGTGGGCAAGGTACACCGTTGCCATTCCGCCGCGACCGATCGTGCGATCGATGGTGTAGCGGTCGGCAAGGTCGGCCTTCAGGCGGTCGAGCCGGTCGGGCTCGAGCGTCACGCTGGTCTACTCCTATCAAGTGTCCCAATAAGATGCGGCTGGGTGCGGCGGGCAGCCAGCGGCTTGCGGAGGCCGGTGGCGGAAACCGCACGGCAAGCGAGAGCCCCACGGCCATCCAGTGACCGTGGGGCTCCGTGATTCACGTACCACCCTGAACTAGCCCAGCCGCTTCCCGACGAATAGGCGGAACTGCCACGAGCGGTTGGAGACGAACAGCGTGTCGAATGCGTCCGACAAGCCGATCGAGTAGCGCACGTCGAGGGCAAAGAACGCCCCCGAGGGTGTCCACTTCCCGAACTGCAGGCCGATCGGCCAGGCCCATTCCGGGCTCTTCTTCTGATCGCAAGTTGTGGTTAGGGGTGCCGAGCAGCTGATGGGAAACGCGATCCCGAT
>JBDGXT010000115.1:0-5915 GCA_039584455.1 Gemmatimonadota bacterium | reverse complement strand
CGCCAGCGGAACACGTTCTTGGAGACGCTGACGTCGGTATAGATGTGGTCACCCACGTAGAGGATCTCGTCGCCCGATACCCCGAGATGCTCCTCCACCAGGGTGGCGTGCCCACCGAGGTACGTTCCCTTTTCGCGGATGCCCATGGCCGCCGGCTTGAGCAGTCCTTCGTCGTTCACGACCTGGAACACCGGTGCCCGCTCCCAGAAGAAGGCGGGCTTACGGGCCGAGACGATCACCAGGTCGAACAGGTCCCGCCACGTCATGCCGTCGGTCAGGAACTGATCGAACGCGTAGCTCATCAGCGCTCGCGTGTACTCCCACTCCGAGTTGGTGATGAGCAACAGCTTCTTGCCCGCGTGGTGCTGGTCCAGCAGCGCAAGGGGAAGCTCGGCGTCCAGCTCCACGAAGCGGTCGGGATCGGCGATGATCTCCGCCTTGAGCTGGCCCTCCATGTGGGCCTCGTCGATGGAGGTGCGCACCGCGCGGTAGAGGTCACGGTACCCCAGCACGCCCTCCAACCGGCCGGTGTCCAGGTGGTCCACCAGCTGGGCGTACATGCACGCTTCGGACAGCGAGAACAAGGTGTTGAGGAATACGAACCGGTCGGTACCCAGGTCCACCAGCTCCCGCCCGTAGATCGCCCGCTGGTCGTCGAATGCCATTTGCGCGGTGCCGTGATACGCACGCTTCACGTACCCGAACCGGTTCGCCTTCAGGATGTTGCCGTGCTCGAGGTCGAGAATCAGTCCCCGCACGATGAGATGCGGATCGAACTCTAGCTGCTCCACCGGCCAGCCGAGCGCCAGCAACTTCTGCTTGAGGTGCTCGTACGCGCGGCGCTCCCACTCCTCGATCCGGTAGTGGATGAGGGTGTAGTCCATGTCGTAGCCCACGGCCCGGATCGACCGCAGGTTGAGCGTGCGGTTGCAGAACACGCCACGCGCCCGGGCCGGGGCCGGGTAGCGGCTCGACGGTAAGGCTTGACTGCTCAGGGCTGACTCTCCTCCCGCGGGACGGGCGCGAAGTGGTTCAGCGGGCCATGGCCTCCGCCCAGGCCCGGTGCGGTGGCCAGGGCCGCGTGCACGAACCCTAGCGCGTTGCCCACGGCCTGCTCCAGGGAGTGTCCCAGGGCGAGCCCGGCGGTCACCGCGGAGGAAAGGGTGCAGCCGGTGCCGTGGGTCGACGCGGTGGCAATCTTCGGGCGGCAGTAGCGGCTCACACCGTCGCGAGTGACGAGCACGTCCACGACCTCCTCACCCGAGAGGTGCCCACCTTTGACCAGGGCCGCCGCGGCGCCCATCCGCACGAGCTCGTGCCCGGCCCGCTCCATGTCGTCCGGAGCGTCCACGTCGCGCTGCACCAGGATCTTCGCCTCGGCGAGGTTTGGCGTGACCAACGTGGCCAGGGGTACCAGCAACTCCGCCATCGAGCGCTCGGCGTCGGCGTCGAGCAGGCGGTCCCCTGACGTCGCCACCATCACCGGGTCGAGCACGTAGTTGGGAAACGCGTGCCGTGCCATCGCCTCGGCGACGAGCGCGACCAACTCCCGAGTCGCCAGCATGCCGGTCTTCACGGCGGCGGGGAAGAGGTCGTCGGCAACGGCGGCGAGCTGGCGCTCCACCATGTCCAACGGGATCGCGTGCACGCCGCTCACCCCACGCGTGTTTTGCGCGGTGATTGCCACGATCACGCTCGTGCCGAAGACGCCGAACTGGTGGAACGTCTTGAGGTCGGCCTGGACTCCGGCGCCGCCGCCCGAGTCGGAGCCCGCGACGGTGAGGGCTATCTGCATGCCGGCCGCTTGGCGCCAGCGGCCCCGGCGGTAACATTGAACCTCACGGCACCCATGGCATCCAATCTGGTCACAGAGGTCCGCAATCTACAACGGCGCAAGGCCCGCAAGCGGCGCGGGCTCGCCGTGGCTGAGGGCGTGCGCCTGGTGGAAGAGGCGCTGGCTGCCGGCGTGCCGTTCCGTGGGGTTCTCGCGTCCGGGGGGGTGCGCGACGCGCCACGCGGAGAGGCGCTGCTGGCGGATCTGGCCAGCCACGCGGTGCCGATCGAGGAGATTCCGAAGCGGGAGCTGGACCGCCTGGCCGACACCGACAGCCCGCAGGGGATCCTCGCCGTCATCGACCCGCCACGCTGGACGCTGGCCGACGTCCACCCAGCGGAGGGACATCCGCTGCTGGTGTTGGACGGTGTCCAAGACCCGGGGAACGTCGGAGCCCTGCTGCGGACCGCCCATGCCCTGGGTTCGCCCGGGGCCATCCTGCTTCCGGGAACGGCGGACCTCGCCAACCCCAAGGTCATGCGTGCGGCGATGGGGGCGAGCTTCCGGCTCCCGGCCGCGCCGGCCCAGGACGGTGAGCTCGCCAAGTGGGTGAGTGAGCACGACGTGACGCTCTGGGCCGCGGCCACGGATGGAACGCCGCTGGCACGCCTGACATCGCCGGAACGACCGGCCGTGGTGGTGGGCAACGAGGGTGCGGGCGTGCGTCCCTTCGTGCGCTCTCTGGCGCAGCAGCGGGTCGCCATCCCCCTTGCCCGCGGGGTCGAGTCGCTCAACGTGGCGGTAGCCGCCGGCATCCTGCTCTACGAGGTACAACGTGCCAAGTGACGCCTTCGTCATTGTGATGGCCGCGCTCCTCGGTGCCATGGTGGGGAGCTTTCTCAACGTGTGCATCCTGAGGCTCCCCAAGGACGAGTCGCTCCTGCGGCCCCCGTCGCACTGCCCCAAGTGCGGCGCCGGCTTGGCGTGGTACGATAACGTCCCGATCCTGTCGTGGCTGCTGCTACGGGGACGGTGCCGCCAGTGCAAGGCGGGCATCTCCATTCAGTACCCGCTGGTGGAGGCCGCCACGGCGGTCGTGTGGGCGGCATCGGCGTGGCATTACGGGCTGGGCCTCGAGGCACTCACGGCGGCGGTCTTCGGCACGCTGTTGCTCGGGATCGGCGTGACGGACGCGCGCACCTATCTCATCCCCGACGAGTACACCTGGGGTGGCCTGGTTGTTGGGCTGGGGCTGTCCTGGCGCGGCGGACTGGACGGGTTTCTCCTGGCCCTGCTGGGAGCGGCGGCCGGCTTCGTGCTGCTCTATGCGGTGGCGTGGGGCGGCGAGAAGGCGTTTGGCAAGGAGGCGATGGGCGGGGGCGATATCAAGATGATGACCATGGTCGGAGCGTTCGTGGGCTGGCAGGGAGTGCTGCTCACGGTGTTTGGCGGGGCACTGCTGGGGACCCTGGTCTTCGTCCCGCTCTCCATCAAGCACAAGCGGCTCGTCCCGTTCGGGGTCTTTCTGGCCGCCGCCGCCGCCATCACGTTCGTGTTTGGCGACCCTATCCTCAACTGGTATAAGGACTTCGTGCTCGGGGCCTGAGGTCGCCAAGCCGGACGTCAACCATTCCATGGGGTCGGATATCCAAATGGGTGCATGGAGCCAGTGGCCCTTCGGGAGTATTCCGTGACGGGGGAGCGCGACCGCAGACGGATGAGTTCGGACGCGGCCGACGCCAGGCGGGCAGCCAAAGGGGACCCGGAGGCCTTCGAGCGGCTGTACCACGCCAACGTGGCGCGGGTCCACAGCCTGGCCCGGCGGATGCTCGGCGAGCAGGACGCCGATGAAGCGACCCAGGACGCGTTCGTCCGGGCATGGGAGAAGTTGGGGCTGTTTCGTGGGGACGCGGCATTTGGAACCTGGCTCCATCGATTGGCCATCAATCTGTTCCTGGGACGGCGAGCCAAGCGGGCGAAGGACTGGGAACGGATGCAGGGTGGACAGGAGTTGGTGGAGGTCGCCGGTGGGAAACGTGAGGGCCTGGAGTTGCACATCGATTTCGAGGCGGCGATCGGCCGGCTGCCCAGTGGAGCGAGAGAGGTGTTCGTGCTGCACGACGTCGAGGGCTACAAGCACCACGAGATCGCCGACATGATCGGCGTGACCACGGGTACCACCAAGGCCCAGCTCCATCGGGCGCGGATGGCACTGCGCCGCTACATCGAGCGGTGACGGAGTGAACCATGACTGACGTTTGGACGGACCGACTGTCGGAGTACCTGGACGAGGAGCTGAGCGCCTCGGAGCGCGAGGCGCTGGAGGCGCACCTGCCGGAGTGCAGCGCGTGCGCCCAGGCGCTCGGCGAGCTCCGCCGGGTCGCGGCACGGACCGGGGCGCTCGAGGACCGTCCGCCGGCAGACAACCTGTGGCCCGGGATCGCCGCGCGCATCGCCCATAAGGGTGAGGCCGCGCCGCGCGGCCTGGGGCGCCGGTTCACGTTCTCTGTGCCGCAGCTCGTGGCCGCCGCCGCCGCGCTGGTGATGCTCACAGCGGGCGGGATGTGGCTGGCGCTGCATTCCGGTGACGGGGGCAGCTCGCTGGCGGTTCGGCCGGCGGGCACCCAGGGGCAGCCGGTATCGACGGCCGCCAGCAACTTCGATGCGGCTGTGACCGACCTGCAGCGCATGCTGAACGAACGGCGGGATCAGCTCGATTCGGCCACGATCCGGGTGCTGGAGGAGAACCTCGCCGCGATCGATCAGGCGATCGCGGAGGCCCGTGCGGCGTTGTCCGAGGATCCCTCCAACTCCTATCTGAACCAACACCTGGCAACGACCATGTGGCGCAAGGTGCACCTGCTCCAGCGGGCGGCGACGCTCACCGGCGGGGCTACCTAGCGCGAACGAGAAGGGATACGAACGATGTTGACTCATCTGATCGCGGCGGCGCTGCTGACCGTTCCGCTTCCACAAGAAACCGACACCGTGGTGTCGGTGAGTCCGGACGCACGGCTCGACGTCCACATGAGGGGTGGGGAAGTCGTGGTCCGCACGTGGGATCGGAACGAGATGCGGGTGCGCGCCAGCCACTCGTCCCGGGAGCGCGTGGAGATCAGCACCAGCGCCGCGGTGGCGCGGGTGCGAGTGAGCGCCTACCGAGGTGTGTCGACTGCTGTGGACCTGGAGATCACGATCCCGGCGGGGATGGATGTTGACCTCGGGGGGACCTTCCTGGACATCGACATCCAGGGCGTGACCGGTGAGGTGACGGCCGAGACGGTGCACGGCAACGTTGTGCTTCGCGGCGGGCGTGGGGTGATCCGCCTGCAGTCCACTCAGGGCACCGTGGAGTGTGAGGATGCCGAGGGCCGCATCGGCGTAGGCACCATGAACGGCTCGCTGCGGCTGCGCAACGTGGCCGGTGAGATCACGGCGGAGACGGTGAACGGCAGCATTACGGTGGAGCGTGCCAACGCGCCGGAGGCCGAGCTCATCACGGTCAACGGCAGTGTGATTTACGAGGGGACCGTGCAGGACGGGGGCCGCTATCTGCTGAGCAGCCACAACGGTGACATCACGTTCGCCGTGCCGCAGGGCAGCAATGCGACCCTGTCGGTGTCCACGTTTGCGGGTGAGTTCGACGCGGACTTCCCGGTGACGCTCACCGAGACGTCTTCGGGTGGAAAGCGGTTCAGCTTCGTGTTGGGAAGCGGCAGCGCGCGCGTGGAGCTGGAGTCGTTCGGCGGAACGATCCGGCTGCGGCGTCCGTAGGGAACAACAGGCACTCAATTTGCGTGTGAGGAGAGATACGATGCGAGCAATGCCCATTCTTGTGACGCTCGGCGCTGTAGCGCTGGCCGCCCCAGCCCAGCTGATGGCCCAGGACTTCGAGTGGTCCGGGCGCCTCTCGGCCGGGCAGGCCATCGAGGTCAAGGGGATCAACGGCGACATCGAGGCGATGGCGGCGGGCGGCAACCAGGTCGAGGTGACGGCCGTGAAGAGGGAGGGGCGCCGCGGGTATGCCGACGAGGTGACCTTCGAGGTGCTGGAGCACGACGACGGCGTCACGATCTGCGTCATGTACCCGAGCGAGCCCGGCAAGCGGGAGAACGAGTGCCGCCAGGGCGGTCACGGCCAC
>JBDGXT010000114.1:0-5919 GCA_039584455.1 Gemmatimonadota bacterium | reverse complement strand
GCTTGCGGCGCTGGGGTTCGTGTTCTACCTGATTCTCAAGATCATCAGCCCGAAGACAGCGCGCCGAGTGAAGGAGACCATCCGCGGCGAATCGAAGTAGCGCGCCAGATCCCGCGTCGATACAACAACGGGGCCCCATGGGGCCCCGCCTTGCGTGGCCGGCTACGGGCTCAGGGCTCGCGCTCGGCCAGCTCTGTCGGCAGGGAGTCCGCGATCTCCCGTAGTCGCAGGGTCACGGTAGCGATGGAAGCGAACTTCACCTTGAGCTGTACCATGAGGCGCCGCTCGTCGTCGGTGAGCCACATGCGTGGCTCCTTGGCCTCCTCCAGAATGCCCCGGCCCTGGATGGTGGGCTGCACCACGATGGTGGTGAATCGGCCCGCCGGCAGGTCGAGGGTGTCCCGGCCCACGACTTCCAAGACCACCGGGTTGCGGTCCGGCCTGAAGTAGTTGTGGTACTCGTAGCGCTCACCGACCTCGAGCTCGACCGTCCGCACGAAGTAGAAGAACGCCGCGTCGTCGAGGGGCACCTCGGAGGTCGGGAAGAGGCTGTCCACCCCACTCTCCGTGTAGTAGCCGGAGTCCGGGAAGATCTCGTAGGCCGTGTACCGCTCCGAGCTTCCCTCGTGGAAGTCCTGGACGAAGCGACGCGAGGCGAAGTCCTCTAGCCCGAACCAGGAGTCCATTCGGTCGTTGAGCCGGTAGAAGAACGACCCTCCTTCCAGCACGAACACGACGTGCACCGCCGGCGTGCCACGGATCGTGTCGATCCCGGCAACGTGCATCATCCCGCGTCCCAGGTTGAGCAGCCCGAACCGGGCGTCGTAGAGCAGTGTCTCGCCGACGGGGAAGCGCTCCGGGTCGGGGGTTGCCGAGTCGGTGGGTGCGGCGGCGGAGTCCACGGGGACCTGGGCGCTCAAGGCGCCACCGCCCAGAGCGAGGATCGTCGTGGCCAGGATCGGAAGTCGTCGCATGGTATGTCAGCTGCGCTCGATCGTGACGGTGGGCGCCGGAATGCGAAGCTGCCGGCCGGCGCGGAAGTAGCTGAGCACCTGGCCGAGCGCGCTCTCACGCCGCCGATCCGGCACCGTGGGGGCGGGTTCCTCGAGCGGCACCGCGGCGATCTGTCGTGCGCGGGCGGCGGTGCGCGCCACCAGCTCGGCGTGTGCGCAGAATCCGTCGCTCTCGAGGAAGCGCTCGGACCGGTCGCGCAGGCAGCCCTTGAGGGTGATGAGCCGAATGACGCTCACGCCGGAGGTGAGGTCACGCACCCCGGGCAGGGAGAGCCCCGGCTTGAGCAGCCACGGGGCGCAGCGCCGTACCAGCCGCGTGCCGAGGGACTCCTGGCCGGGCGGCATCTCCCCCACGACGACGTCCGCACCGGACTCGAACCGCTTGAGCAACTCGGGGAGCGCGGCGGGCGTGACGGCGAAATCGGCCGGCAGCGTCACCAGGCAATCGCGTTTGGGGCGGTCGCTGCGACGCAGGGCATCCCGCGCCAGGCCCTCAAGGGTCGCTGCGTAGCCCATTCGCTGCTGGTGCCGCTCGAGCGTCATGGGCAACGCGCGCTGGTAGGTCTCCAGCAGCTCGGCGGTCCCGTCCGTCGACGCGTCGTCCGCCACCAGGATGTGGTACTCCCGGGGAAACTCCTGGAATACCTTCCGGAGCTTCCACAGCAGCAACCCCACCGTCGAGGCGTGGTCTTGCGTGGCGACACAGACGTAGATCATCGATCCCGGCTCCTCCACTCTCTACCGGACAGTACTCGCCTGCTGCCCAGAAGTTCGGGGTAGGAATCTAGCCAGGAAAAAGGGGTGGTGAACCCCGGGCTCAGCCCGTGGCCTTGGCCAGCACCCGCCGCAGCTCGGCGAGCGTGAAGGGCTTCCGCAGATAGGGGCGCCCCGAGCCCTCCAGGAACGCCAGCGTGTCCCCGCCCACCGTGTCACCCGTCGCGAACACGACCCGCTCCGCGATCTCCGGATGGTCGCGGCGTAGGGTCTCGAATAGCTCGCGGCCGCCCGGGTCGGGCATGCGCAGATCGGTGATCACCACGTCGAGCGGCTGGCTGGTGGCGAGTGCCAGGCCCTCGGCGCCGTCCGAGGCAACCTCCACCCGGTGGCCCCAGGCCTCGAGCGTGGCTCGCATGTAGTGGAGGATGTGCGGTTCGTCGTCCACGACCAACACGTGCAGCTCGCCCATGTCGGGGATCGCTGTCTCCTGCGTGATGTGTGCCGGCACCCCGGCGGGGAGCTCTACCCGGAACACGGCGCCGCCCTCGGATGCGGGCGCATACGTGATGCGGCCGCCGTGCTCACGGATGATGCCCTGGCAGATGGAGAGGCCTAGCCCGGTGCCCTCCCCCTCGGGCTTGGTGGTGAAGAACGGCTCGAAGATGCGGCTGGCGATCTCCTGTGGCACACCGGGCCCGTCGTCGGCCACCGTCACGGCCACCCCGTCCAACCATGCGCTCGCGTGGATCACCACCCGCTCCCCCACGCCCGACGTCTTCATGGTCTGCGCCGCGTTGTGGATCAGGTTCACGAACACCTGCTGGATCTGATTGGTGTCCACATCCACGTCGGGGAGGTCGGGATCGACAAGGAGCTCCGCCTCGACCTTCGACGCCATCAGCTGGTTCCGCAGCAGGGTGAGGGTCGCCTCGAGGATCGGGGCGATCGGCCGCGCGCGCCGCTTGCCTTCCTGTTTGCGCGCGAAGTTGAGCAGGTTGCGCACGATGCCAGCGGCCCGCTCCGCCTCGTGCCGGATGGCCTCCAGGGCGTGGCGCATGCTCTCCGGCGGGTCCCCCTCCTCGACCAGGTAGTCCGCGAACCCCACGACCGACGCCAGCGGGTTGTTGAGGTCGTGCGCTACCCCGGCAATGAGCTGGCCGATGGCGGACATCTTCTCCGACTGCACCAGTTGATCCTGCAGGCGGCGCTTGTCGGTCTGGTCCTCGAACACGAGCACCGCCGTGCCTTTGGGCTCGCCGAGGGGCAGGGCCGAGACGGTAAACATCCGCGGGCCCGACTTGAGCTCGTACTGGCTGTGGTTGCCCGGTGAGGCGAGCGCGCGGGCGACGGGGTCGGCCCAGTCTTCCGGGAGCACGGAGATCCACGGGCGCCCCGCCACCGCCGTGACGGGGATGTGCGCGATCACGCTGAACGCGCGGTTCGCGCGGCGGATGGAGCCGCCCGCGTCCACCACACAGAACGCCTGGCCGATGGCATCCACCGTCTGCTCCCACTCGCCCTTGCCGCCCGCGAGCAGCTTCACGAGGCGCGCGTTCTCCAGTGCCATGCCGAGTTGCGCGTTGGCGGTGCTCAGCAGGTCGACGTGTCCCTCCCCGAAATGTCCCGGGGCGTCGGTGACCGCCGAAACGGCGCCGATCGTGCGGCCGACCGCCAGGATCGGCGCGCCCACCCACGAGCGCACATGATAGTCCACCGAGATGCCCAGTGCTTCGAAAGCGCGTCGTGTCACGTGCGGTAGCACTCGCGGACCCTCAGTGCTGATGAGGTGCACGAGGGGATCATCGGGCCGGGGGTTTGCATATTGATGATTGTAGGCCACCCGCGATTCGTGGGTGTCCATATCCGTGAGGACGATGAGGAGTCCGTCGGGTCGCAGCATCGTCCGCAGCGAGTGGGCGAACAACTCCACGGCGGACGTCGGCTCGTGGGTTCCGGCGAGGTGCTGCCCCAGGGCGGTGAGCGCCTTGAGCGTGCGGGAACTCACGACGGCCGTCGTTGCGCTATCTGAGACAGGAGGTTGCGACATGATCCTCGCCAACGTGCGGGAGCGGTTTACCGCTACCGACGTAGAACTGGTGATTGAGCTGCTGTCTCGCGGTGACGCTGCGCACAATGGGGAGCTCGCGCGGGTGGCGGAGGAGCGCGGATTGGACGCGCTGCTCGACGCGCCCGACCTGCCGGAGCTGCTGCGCGGTGCGCCGCAGCTGGGGCGGCCGTCGCCGGCGCTGTTCGTCTACGTGGTGGTGCGGCATGCCCTGTGCGGGGTGGGGATCGAGAGCGCGCGGCTGAGCGACTACCTGGGCGCCCTGGTGCTGGAGTTCGGCCTGCGGGAGCGGGCCTACCGGATCAGCCGGTTCGACGACGAGATCTACCGCTACCTCACCGACATCGTGGCGCACGCCGCATCGGCGTCGGGCCGTCGCGGATTCCTGTTGCGCGCGCACCTCGGCAACTTGAGCCTGTGGCTCGCCGGGCTCTACCCCGATCACATCACGGCTCGCGAGGAGCGTCGCGGTGGGCCGGGCTTGCGGTACTACGATGAGCTGGGAGCGCAGGGATTTCGACTCGCCTCGGGCCACCGCCTCGCCCGCGAGCTCGACATGGCCGACCTCTACGAGGAGGCGTCGTCGTCGTTCCGACCCATTCGGATCGCGTTGAACCGCCTCTCTGACCGCATGCTGTTTCCCAACGTCTCGACACCGGGGCGGCTCATGCGGCAGGTCGCAGACGAGTTTCACCCGCACTAGCGCGGCGCGCCAGTGGCCCCCGCCGGTGCCGGCGGGCTACGACGCGGTCGTGTCCACCGCCGCGAACATCGGACAGCGCTCGCTGCTCACGGCGCTCCAGGTCACCCGAGCCCCGTAGAGGGGGATGGTGTAGTTCCCGCCTATGACTCCCCCCAACAGCGGAGCACCCATGGGAGGCTCCGTCTCGTAGATCAGCACGCCCTTGAACGTGTCGAGAGAGTCCTCCACGAGGAGCAGGCCCCACCCCGGCAGCGTCGGGAATCCGGGGCCCTCGTAGCCCACCATGGCGCCGTCGGGCCCGAACGCCACGAGCGCGGCGGTGGTGCCGTACCCGACGACCCGGGCAGGGACCGTTCCCTGGAATTCCTCCGGTGCGGAGTCGATGAACCGTCCACCACCGCGGAGCTGCTCCAGCAGCATGGTGGCGCCGGCCATGGCGGCGAAGCCGCACGAGGCGGAATTCTCCGAGCTCTGTCCGCCGCAGGCGACGCCGAACGCCGCGAGCAGCGCGAGTGGTATAGTGCGTTTCATGTCCTGAAACCTACGGGTCGTGGGACCGGCCGGCCACCTCACCGCTCGCTTGACCGCCTCCGAACCGCGGTCTATCGTTTCGGTTGGGTACTCGATTTCTCATTGTGCGGAGGAGTGGAGTATGCCGACCTACGAGTATCGGTGTGACAAGTGCGGTGAGCGGTTCTCTCGGGTGGAGTCCATATCCGAGCACGGTCGGAAGCGGCTCACCTGTCCTGAGTGCAAGTCGGTGAAGGTCACGCAAGTGTTCTCCTCGTTCTACGCGAAGACCGCCAAGAAGAGCTAGTGTTCGAACGCTTGCGGGCCGCCATCAACGCCGCGCTCGACGCGGCCACGCCGGATGCCGATCCGCGCGACCTGATCGGGAAGATGCGCGAGGCCGTGATCGAGGCACGCACCTCCATCGAGAAGATGCGCGAGGGCGTGGTCACATCCGAGGCGCGCCTCAACCACGAGCGCCAGGAGCTGGCCGACGCCGAGCGCCGCGGGCGCCTGGCTACCGGCATCCAGGATGAGCAGACGGTCGAGATCGCGGAGCGCTTCGCCGCGAAGCACCGCGAGCGTGTCGCCGTCCTGGAGGACAAGCTGGAGGCGCAGGCCGCCGAGCTGACACTGGCGGAGCGGGAATACGAGGAGATGAAGGCGGAGCTGGTGGAGCGGGAGCGCAAGCGGCCGGAGAGCGAGGCGGCACGCAAGGTGGAGTCGGCGTGGCGCGACCTGGAGGCGGCCGGCATCTCGCGGCCCGAGACCGACGTCGAAGGGGAACGGCTGCGTCACGCGATGGAGCGGGCGGCCCGTGAGGCGAAGGCCGACGAGCAACTCGAAGAGCTCAAGAAGAAGATGGGGAAAGGCTAGGGCGCATCGTGGACATCAAACCGGGCAGGATGGTC
>JBDGXT010000113.1:0-11020 GCA_039584455.1 Gemmatimonadota bacterium | reverse complement strand
CCTGTCAAATCTACGACACATGCGCGCGAGGTTCCCGGTTAGATTTGATGAGCGACGGGAGGGGATGATGCACGGGTCATTGACGCTGAACGGCACCACCTGGCCGCGCGTCCTGAGCTTTCTCTTTGGGCTGGGGATGATCGCGGCGTCGCTGCTCACCATCGAGCACTTCTTCGCCGCGAACTACCCGGCCACGATCTGGGCCGGATCGTTCTGCGACATCGGCGCCTTCTTCAACTGCGACAGCTCAGCCTTCGCGGCCATCTCGGCGATCGGTGGCGTGCCCATCGGGTATTTCGGCGTGATCACCGGGGCCCTGGTCTGCCTCGGCATCGTGTTCCCCTCGGAGGGGTTCGAGCGCACCAACAAGAGCATCTCGCTGCTGAATGTCATCGGGGTCGTGGTGCTGCTCGTCTACTCCGTGGCGATCATGGGGAGTCTCTGCCTGCTGTGCGCCGGGTACTATCTCGGGATCGACCGGGAGGCGCCGACCGTAGTGGCGCGCTGGCTGCGACCGTCGGTGAAGTACCTCGTGACGTTTGCGATCGTGACGCTGCTCGGTGCCGAAGGCATGGCGCTGTACCACCAGGCCAAGCGGGATGCCCAATCGGGTGGCGTGGCGGCCCGCATCGTGGAGCAGTACTTCAACCTTCCCGAAGTGGCCGACCCGAGCGTCATCTCTCCTTACTGGACCGTGCGTTCCACCGGGCGGTTTGAGGATGCACCGATCCGGGTCGTCGAGTTCGGCGACCTCCTTTGTTCCGACTGCCTCGTGCTGCACGAGCAGATGGTGCGTCTCAAAGAAGAATTCGCGGGCAAGCTCAACGTGGCGTTCCAGTTCTTCCCGCTCGACGCGCGGTGCAACGAAGTGGTGGACAAGGATCTCCACCCGGGGGCGTGCGACATGTCGTACATGGCGGCGTACGATCCGGAGAAGTTCCTCGCCATCCACGATGCGGTGTGGGCGGACTTCCGGGCGGCCAAGACGCCCGAGGGGCGGGCGGAGCTGGCGCGGCGCTTCAGGGTGGAGGCTGCCCTAACCGACTCCGCAACCCAGGCACTGGTGCACCGCATCATGAACACGGGGGCCGAGTACGAGAGGACCTCGGAGCAGTTCGCCCACGGCATCCGTGCATGATCATCGGGACGTATTCCTACGAACAACTACGCGCGATCTTCCAGGCGATCGTGGACGAGCAGGAGCGGGGCGAGGCCAGCTTCATCGAGAACTGGATCGATCCGTAGGGCGCGGTTGGGGAATGCCGCGTCGCAGGTGCGGGAGCTCCGCGTCACGCCCCAACACCAGCATGACGTCGCCCGGCTGGAATACGTAGTCTGCCGTCGGCGACGGATCGAGCTGCTCCTCGCCGTCGTCGGACGTGCGCTTGACCATCAGCACGCTGACCCCGTAGTCGTGCCGGATGTTGAGCTCTCCGATGGTGCGTCCGACGAAGCGTCCGGATACCTCGATCTCGGCCACCACCGTATCGCTCGCGGCCGGCATGAGCCCCTGCGTGCCCTCCGGGGTCAGGGCTGAGGCCATGCCTCCCGCCATGTCGCGCTTGAACACCTCGGTGTTGTAGCGCTCGATGACGTCCTCCGGCCAGATCACCCCGACCAGGCGTCCGTCCTCCAGCACCGGTACCTCGCCCCGGAATAGCTCCAGATGTCGCATGACGTCGGCGAGGGAGTCGCCGGGGCGCACCTTGGGGAAGTCGCCCTCGGCCATCATGTCCTGGGCGATGATCACGGCAGCGAGGGCTGCCGGGTCCTGCATGACCGGCCGGATCTGGTCGGCCGTGATCAGCCCTTCCAGTGTGCGTTCCTCGTCGGTGACGAACACCGTCGAGCCGGGGTGGTCGATGAACTTGCCGATGAGGGCCGCCAGCCCCTCACCGGGGGCAACCGTTACCACCTCGGATCGCATGATTTCGCGCACATAGGCGTGCTGCAACACGTTGACGGCGCGGCCCTTCTGCATGTCCACGCCACGGCGCAGCAGCTTGAGCGTGTAGATGGACCCACGCTGCATGCGGGTGGCCAGCAGCGTGGCGATGATGCAGCTAATCATGAGCGGCAGGATGATCGTGTACGACCCGGTGAGCTCGAAGATGATGAGGATTGCCGTGATGGGCGCATGCGTCCCCGCCGCCACGACCGCGCCCATGCCCACCAGGGCGTACGCACCCGGTGCCGCGGTGCTGGTGGGCCAGAGCGTGTGCACCACGGTGCCCGCCGCGCCACCCAGCATGGCGCCGATGAACAGGGACGGGGCGAAGATCCCTCCCGACCCGCCCGAGCCGATAGTGATCGAGACCGCCACGATCTTCACCACCACCAGCAGCACCATGAACTGCCACACGAGGTTGCCGTTCAGCGCCTCGTTGATCGCCTCGTAGCCGACTCCGAAAACGTGTGGTGCCCAGATGCCGATCGCCCCGATCACCGCTCCGCCGAGCATCGCCTTGACGGCCGGGTGGACGCGGAGCTTGTCGAACAGGTCCTCGGTGCCGTACAGGCTCCGGATGAATGCCAGCGCGACGAACCCGGCCAGGATGCCGAGGCCGGCATAGGCGAACAGCTCGCCGGCGTGCACCAGCCGGTAGACCGGGACCTGGAACGCTGGGAAGTCGCCGAGGAAGTGCTGACTCACCACGGTGCCGGCCACCGATGAGATGACGATGGGGGAGAACTGGCTCACCCCGAAGTCCCCCAGGATCACCTCCACGGCGAAGAGCGCCCCTGCCACGGGGGCGTTGAACGTGGCGGCGATGCCGGCGGCGGCCCCGCACCCCACGAGTGTGCGCAGGCGCCGCTGATCCACCTTGAGCCACTGCCCGATGGAGGAACCGAGGGCCGATCCGAGCCGGAGCCGATCGAGATCCCCGAGGCGAACATCTTGGCGATCACCACACGGGGGCGAATGCGGCCGCCCTTGAGCGCCACCGCCTCCATCACCTCGGGCACGCCGTGTCCCTTTGCCTCCCGGGCAAAACGGTAGACGATCCAGCCTACGATCAGGCCGCCCACCGCCGGGGCCGAGATCTTCCACCAGAAGGGGAGCGAGTAGAGGTACTCCAGCGTGTACTGGCCCTCGTGCCAGAACACCCGGTTCATCGCTTGGATGAGCAGCCGGAAGCCAACGGCGCAGAACCCGCCCAGCAGCCCGATGACGACGGCCACCAGCACCATGTAGATCTGCTCGGTCCGGCGGATACCGTCGTGGAAGTTGCGGAGGTGCGTGGAGAGGCGTGTCACCTGTGCTGCAATCTAAGCGCTTCTCGCAGCGGCAACAGCAGTGGGGTGAGCTGGCGCGCGCTCCTCGCCGCAGCGTCGCGGTCAGTTACCGAACGGGTGCCCGGTGCTCGCCTGGAGGCGGGCCATGTCGACCTGGCCCGCGGTGAGCTGCGTACGCTGGCCCAGAGGGCAACCGGGCGCCATGAGGTTCCCGGCGTCGCTGCAGGGGACGTGGAACAGGCTCAGGGAGTGTCCTAACTCGTGTGCCAGGATGCGTGGGCCCGAGCCGGCGAGGTCTCGCAGGCCGGTCGGGTCGACCTCGGAGCTGATCACCGCCGGGCTCACCCCGCCGCCCGAGATGAAGATCCCCCCTACGAACCCGCCGAAGTCGCGCACGAAGTAGACGTCCCAGCCCCCGTCGAGTAGCTGACCTGTCGGAAGGAGCGATGCCACGAGCGCCGGTGTCAGCGGAATCTCGCCCCGCAATGCCCGCGCGAAGTCCTCCCCGTTCTGCGCCTCCTCCCGCACGACGGACTCGATCCGCCAGACGACGGCGCCCTGTTCCCAGATCTGGTTGGCGCCGTCGAACAGGACCTGGACGTCGCTGTCGCTGAGCGATGTGTTGAGGGAGGAGACCGTAGTGTCCTGCAGCAGGTGGACGCGGACCGAGAGGGTGAGCTGGCCGTCCTCCCCGCGCTCGGGACTGGTGCCGTCACTGCAGGCGAAGGGGAGAAGGGCCGTGAGCGCGACCACCCAGTAGGGGAGGCGTGCGCTGCGGATCGTACTGGGAGGTAGTGAAATGCGACCCACGGCCCCGAATTCCCTTGTGTGTTGCCCTAGAGAACACGGGCCGGCCGACGCTGGTTCCCAGCCGGGCAGGGTGCCAAATCGGGGTGCCTTGTGGGCACCCTCTCCCCCTCTGCATAATCACCCGTGGCCACAATGCGGAAAGGGAGGGGACGATGATGGAGCAGTTCATACAAGGGATGCCCAAGGCCGAGTTGCACCTCCACATCGAGGGGACGCTCGAGCCGGAGCTGATGTTCGAGATCGGAGAGCGGAACGGGGTGTCCATCCCCTTCGCTTCCGTTGAGGAGGTCCGGAAAGCCTACGAGTTCTCCGACCTGCAGTCGTTCCTGGACATCTACTACGCCGGCGCGAACGTCCTGTTGAAGGAACAGGACTTCTACGACATGACCTGGGCGTACCTGCAGCGGGTGCACGCGCAGAACGTGCGGCACGTGGAGATCTTCTTCGATCCCCAGACGCACACCGACCGGGGCGTTCCCTTCGAGACCGTGATCACCGGGATCCACCGGGCCCTGCAGGATGCGGAGCAGCAGTTGGGCATCTCCAACAAGCTCATCATGTGCTTCCTGCGCCACCTCAGCGGAGAGGCCGCGCTGGAGACGCTCGAGCAGGCGCTGCCCTTCAAGGACTGGATCATCGGTGTAGGACTCGACTCCTCCGAGGTGGGCCACCCGCCCCAGAAGTTCACCGCGGCGTTCGATCGGGCACGGGCCGAAGGCTTGCTCACCGTGGCGCACGCCGGCGAGGAGGGTCCCCCCGAGTACATCTGGGAGGCACTGGACCTGCTCCACGCGAAGCGCATCGACCACGGGGTGCGGTGTGTCGAGGACGAGAAGCTGGTGGAGCGGCTGCGGAACGAGCAGATCCCGCTCACGGTGTGCCCGCTCTCGAACGTGAAGCTCTGCGTGTACGACCGTATGGCGGACCACAGCCTCAAGCGACTGTTGGATGCCGGGCTGTGTGCCACCGTGAACTCCGACGATCCCGCGTATTTCGGCGGGTACATGAACGAGAACTTTCTCGCGGCGCAGCAGGGGCTCGACTGGTGCGCAACTCCTTCGAGGCGACGTTCCTCGATCGGTCGCGCAAGGATGCGTTGATGAAGGAGCTGGACGACTACGTCGCGACCGCGGCGTAGTGCGACGCGTCAGCGTCCATACTGAGTCCTGGCCGATCCGGGGGGTGTTCCGCATCTCGCGGGGCGCCCGGACCAAGGCTGAAGTGGTCGTCGTCGAGTTGAGCGACGGCGACCACACCGGGCGCGCGGAGTGCGTTCCCTACCCACACTACGGGGAGACGGTGGCCGGGGTCGTGGCCCAGGTCCAGGGCATTGCCGATCCCGTGGCGATGGGCCTGACCCGCGAGGAGCTGTTGCAGGCACTGCTGCCCGGCGCAGCTCGCAACGCCGTGGATTGCGCCCTGTGGGACCTGGAGGCGAAGCAGCTGGGACGGCGCGTGTGGCAGCTCGCCGGCGTGCCGGAGCCCGCTGCCCTCACCACCGCCTATACCATCAGCCTAGACGAGCCGCAGAAGATGGCCGAGGCCGCCCGGGCTCAGGCGCATCGCCCTCTCCTCAAGATCAAGCTCACCGGGGCCGACGACCTCTCGCGCCTGACAGCGGTGCGCGCCGCCGCTCCACAGTCCCGGATCATTGCCGACGCCAACGAGGCGTGGACACCGGAGGTGTTCTGCGCGGTCGGGCCAGAGCTGGCGGCGCTCGGGGTGGAGATGGTGGAGCAGCCGTTTCCCGCGTCCGAGGACGCTGTGTTGGCCGAACTCGAGCATCCCGTGCCGATCTGCGCCGACGAGTCGTGCCATACGAGTCGGGACGTGGCCGCCGTCTCGGATCGGTACGAGCTCGTCAACGTGAAGCTCGACAAGACGGGTGGGCTCACCGAGGCGCTGCGGCTGGTGACGGCAGCGCAGGAGGCGGGGGTGGAGGTGATGGTGGGCTGCATGGTGGGGACGTCGCTGGGAGTGGCGCCCGCGACGCTCCTGGGTTGGGCCGCGCGCTACGTCGACCTGGATGCGCCCCTGCTGTTGGCGGAAGACCGGCCGGGTGGGCTCGAGTTCCAGGGAAGTGTGCTGCAGCCGCCGGGACCAGAGTACTGGGGCTGAGCCTGCGAGCTAGATCTCCCGCGCGACCACTCGCCGCAGTGTAGCCTCGTCCACGTTGCCACCCGTGAGAATCACCGCGACGCGCTTGCCGGCGAGCTCGTCACGCAGTCTCAGTAACCCGGCCAGGCCGGCGGCACCGGCGGGCTCAACCAGGTTGTGCGTGGTGCGCATGACCAGGCGCATCGCCTCGGCGATCTCCCCGTCGCTCACCGTCACGAAGCCGGTGAGTCCCTCGCACAGCGTCGGCAGGGTCATTTCGTACGACGAGCGCGTGGCGATCCCGTCGGCGAAGGTGTCGGCGGCCGCCGTGGTGAGCGGCCGGCCGGCCTTCCACGACTGGTAGATCGCCGCGGCACCTTCGGCCTGCACCGCGTAGACCTTTGCCTCGGGCCGCAGCTCCCGGAGCACGGTGAGGGCTCCCACGGTCTGCGAGCCGCCGCCCACCGCGATCACCATGGCATCGAGCGCCGCATCCTGATCTAGCAGCTCCAAGGTGATCGTGCCCGCGCCCGCCAGCACGTGCGGGTTGTTGGTGGAGTGCACCAGGGTGAGCCCGCGCTCTCGCACCGCCTCCTCGACTGCGGCGAGCGCCTCGTCGTAGTCGCGTCCGACCTCGACGAGCTCCGCCCCGTACCCCCGCATCGCCTCGTTCTTTTCCGGGTTGTTGCCGTGCGGCACGAAGATCGTGACGGGCACGCCGAGCAGCGCGCCGGCCCAGGCCATCCCCTGGCCATGGTTACCGCGGGTGGCCCCGGTGATGCCGCGGCTGCGCTCGGCGTCGGAGAGGGCCGTGACGGCGGAGAGTCCGTTGCGGGCCTTGAACGAGTTCGTGGGGTTGTGGTTCTCGTGCTTCACCAGGACGCGGATGCCGTGGCCCACCGCCTCGGTGAGGGCGGCGTACTCGCGGGCCGCGGTCGGCACGAGGTGCCCCGCGATCCGCTCGTGCGCGGCGCGGACGTCGGCCAGCGTGATGGGCCAGGCGTTGCTCGTCATCGGCTCACGCGCGTGAGAACTCCGCTTCGTCGATCGCTGCCAGCTCGTCGGCGGAGAGCCGTACGTCGGCCGCAGTGTGGGAGTCGAGGGCGTGCTCCACGGTGCGGGCTCCGGGGATCGGGATTACGCTGTCGGCCTGCGCCATCACCCAGGCGATCGCGATCGCGTGAGGGGAGACACCGTGCCGCTCGGCGATGGGTCGCAGCGTGGGGTGGTCGGGCAGTTTCTTGTTGAGGCGTCCGCCGCCCACGGGACTGTATGCCAGGAATCCGATGCTGCGGTGCGCACAGTAGCGTGCCACCCCTGTCTCCAGGGCCTCTCGGAAGAACGGGTTCAGTCGGTTCTGCACCGTCTCGACGTGGACGAGTTGCTCGGCCTCCTGGATCTCCTCCACCGAGACGTTGGACAGGCCGATCCAGCGGATCTTCCCCTCCTGCTGCAGCTCGGCCAGCGCGGCCACGCTCTCGCCAAACGGTACGCGCGGATCGGGAGCATGCAGCTGGTACAGGTCGATCCTCTCCACGCCCAGGGCATGGAGTGATCGCTCGCACGCTTGCTTCAGCCGTGCGGGGTGGGCATCCCGCTCCCAGCGCCCCTGGGGTCGGGTCAGGCCGCCCTTGGTGGCGATCACCATCTGCTCCCGCACCCCGGGCCACGCCGCCACGGCCTTGGCCACGAGCCGCTCGTTGTGGCCGATGTCATCGTCGTCCAGGCAGTAGACGTCGGCGGTGTCGATCAGCGTGACCCGCGCGTCGAGCACGGCGTGAATGACACGGATGGCTTTGCGCTCGTCGGACGGCCTCCCCTGGATCGAGAGCGGCATGCCGCCGAAGCCGATCTCCGAGACCTTGGGTGCGCTGGGCCCGAGTGGGCGCGTCTGCATGCTCGATTCCTCTTCCGCGGGGGCGCGGTGCGACCGCGCTTCGGTGTCCCGCACACAGGGCCCCGCTGCGCGGCGCCGGCCGAGCGGCACGCAGCGGGGCAGTCGAGTCTCGAATCGTTAGACGCCGGACCTATCGGTGCCGGCGCATGTCCTCCGCCATCGACTTGATCGTCGCCAGGCTCCGCACCATCTCGCTCCACCCGTACCACAGCGCGTAATCGGGATTGGCGTGGAAGGTGCCCTGGAACGCTCGCATGCGGTGCTCCAGGTGCATGACGAACAGCTCCTGCTCGATGGGCGTCGGGGCGTCGTGGAACATCAGCAGATCCGGGAAGGCGTAGCTGTAGCTCTCGGGCTTCTCGAGCGTGCCGTCCTCATACAGACCGGCGATCACGTGGATCGCCTCGGCCAGCAGGTGATCGGCCTCCCGAATCATGTCGTCGCCCTTTTGCAGCTCGGCCCTGGCGTAGTTCTCCGAGTGGCAGCGGCTGCACACCTGGATCATCGCCTGTCGTTCCTTCTGCCACGCCTCCTCGGTGAGCCGCGCCACGTCCGCCGCCCGGACGACGTCGAGCCGGGCCGTGGGTTGACCTGCGGGGTCCAGCACGCCCAGCGCCTGGAGAATGGTCGCCCGGTCGGCGGCCCACTGCTCGTCCTCCGGCATGGGCAGGCGCACCGCCAGGAAGCCCCATGCCGTGCGCACCTCGTGGTTGCCACCCACCATGTGGCACGTCTGGCACGTCGGTGCCGCGGCATTCTCGGGCAACACACCGATCTGCTTCAGCAGGAAGCGCACGCCGTGCTTGGAGGCCGAGTACATCTCCCACTGTGGGTGATCGAACCCCATGTGACAGGTTTGGCACGCTTGCGGCTGCTGGGCTTCCTCGACGGAGAAGAGGTGCCGCGTGTGGCAGGCATCGCACGACGCCACCCCGTAGCCGGCGCCCTGCTCCTTGAGCGCGGCGATCTCCTCCTCGCTCTTGAGGCCGATCTTGTGGCATCCGCCGCACCCCTTCATGCCCTCGGTGAGAGCCACCGGCAGGGCGTGCGTCGTGGGCATGGCGTTCATCGCCGCCCAGGCAGCTGCGTGCTTGCCACGGGAGAATTCCTGCACCCGATTGGGGTGGCACGTGCCGCACGTGCTCGGCGTGGGGAGCGACACCCTGTCGTAATCGTACTGTGTGGTGTGCTCCGTCCCATGGCACACGCCGCAGGTGATCCCGTTCAGCCCGTGCTGGCTCATCTGCCAATCGGTCACGATCCTGGGGGTCACGCGTGTGTGACAGTCGAGGCAGTTGGCGGTCTGGGCGCGTGCAAACGATGGAACTACGAGGGCCACCACTACCAGAAGGAGTGCCGAGACCGCCATGAGTCTCCGCATTTCACCACCTCCCACCATTGTCTGTACGGTCTTAGTGAGGATAGCACGAGAATGCGCGCCCAGCCGGGCGTTGTCAACGCGGTCGGGACGTGCACGCGGGACCCCTGGCAGGGCGGTCCGTGGCGGCGCAGATTGACGATCCCACATCACCCAAGAGGCAACCGTGAGAACACGCATCGGCATTACCCTGGGCCTGGTCACGCTCGTCGCCTCGACGTTGCTGGCCCACGATCTATTTCTCAAGCTCGAGAGTTACTTCGTGGAGCCCGAGACGGCGCTCGAGATCCTCGTCCTGAATGGCACGTTCAGCCAGAGTGAGAATGCCATCACCGCGGATCGCGTGTTCGACATCTCGCTCGTCGCGCCGTCGGGGACGAGGCAGCTCGACACCGACTCGTGGTGGGTGCAGGGAGACTCCGCCTGGCTGCGGCTGCGCGCCGGTGAGGCCGGGACGTACGTGGTGGGGGCCGCCACCCTGCCGCGAGAGCTGACGCTCGAGGCGGAGGATTTCAACGAGTATCTCGAGCACGACGGCGTCCCCAACATCCTGGCGTATCGTGCGGAGCGAGGTGAACTTGAGAAACCCGCTACGGAGCGCTACTCGAAGCACGTGAAGGCCGTGTTCCAAGTGGGCTCAGAGCGCTCCGATGGGTCTGCGACCGTGCTGGGGTATCCCGCCGAGGTCGTTCCGCTGGCCAACCCCTATGAGCTCTCCGTTGGAAGCGTGCTGCGCGTGCGGTGCCTGGTGGACCGACACCCCGTGGCCGATCAGACGGTGCTGTGGGGAGGGGAGGGCCCGGACGGCACGATTGGCGAGCGCCGCGCCAGGACCGACCAGGACGGCATCGCCGAGGTGACGATCGACGCGCCGGGCAAGTGGTATGTGAAGTTCATCAACATGGTTCCCGCGCCGGAGCCCGAGCTGGACTACGTGTCTCGCTGGGCGACGCTCACGTTCCAGGTTCGCTGACCGATCATGTCGCCAATTCCGGTCCGCGGCCGTTGCGCAATTGTCATGCGGGCGGCACCATTTACCTGACTAGCGCGTAATTCTGGGGCACCCGACCCTTGGGTTGGGTGCCCGAGTGTCCAGTGGTGCGAACCAAGTGATTGTCCCGCAATAAGTTAGGGAAATGAAGCCCGATCTCGCGAAGTCCCATGCCTGAGCCGACCGGAAACGGTCCGTGGCCCCGTCTCGCTGCTATCGACGTCGGAACGAACTCCATCCGCTTCGTGGTGGCCGAGGTCGAGCCGGACGGCAACTACCGCGTCCTCGACGAGGAACGGGAGATGACGCGGCTGGGGCGGGGTCTGTACGAGACGGGCCGTATCGGGCGGGGACCGATGGAGCGCTCGCTCGAGGCGCTCGCCAAGATGCGGGCGATCGCCGACGGGTTCGGCGTGCAGGAGCTGCGGGTGGTGGCCACCAGCGCGGTGCGCGAGGCCGCCAATGGCCGAGAGTTCCGGCGCGAGGCCACGCGCCGCTGCAAGGTCAGCATCGACGTGATTTCCCCCGACGAGGAAGCGCAGCTCGCCTTCAAGAGCGTGATGCGCCACTTCGCGCTGGAAGAGCGATCCTTCGCCGTGGTGGATATCGG
>JBDGXT010000112.1:0-5936 GCA_039584455.1 Gemmatimonadota bacterium | reverse complement strand
CGCTGTCGCCGGTACGTCGTCACCGGGATGCGCTTGATGTAGCCCGAGTGGGAGATGGTGACCACCATGTCCTCTTCGGCAATGAGGTCCTCGATCGAGAAGTCTCCCTGGTCCACCACGATCTCGGTCCGACGGTGATCGCCGAATTTCTCCACCAGGTGGTCCAGTTCCTTCTTGATGAGGGTCATGCGCTTGGCCTTGGACGCCAGAATGCCCTTGAGCTTCGTGATGAGCTTGCGGACCTCCGTCAGCTCCTCATCGAGCTTGCCGATCTCCAACGCCGTGAGCCGAGCGAGGCGCATGTTGAGGATCGCCTCGCTCTGCTTCTCGGAGAGCTCGAACCGCTCTCGCAGCGCCTTGTCGGCCGAAGGCACGTCCTTCGCCTTGCGGATGATCCGCACGACCTCGTCGATGTTGTCGACGGCGACCTTGAGCCCCTCCAGGATGTGCTCCCGGGCCTCAGCCTGCCCCAACTCGTGCTCGGTGCGCCGGGTGACCACCACGTGCCGGTGGTCGACGAAGTGTTGCAGGATCTCCTTGAGGTTCAGGACCTGCGGCTGACCGTTCACCAGCGCCAGCATGATGGCACCGAAGGTCGTCTGCATCTGGGTGTGCTTGTAGAGCTGGTTCAGCACCACGGTCGCGTTAGCGTCCCGCTTGAGTCCCACCACGATGCGCATGCCGTCGCGGTCCGACTCGTCCCGCAGCTCCGAGACGTCGGTGACCCTCTTCTGTCGCACGAGGTCGGCGATTTGCTCGATGAGTCGGGACTTGTTGACCTGGAACGGAATCTCGGTGACGACGATCTGCTCCTTGCCCGACTTCTTCTCTTCGACAATAGCCCGCGCGCGCATCGCGATCCGGCCGCGCCCCGTCTCGTAGCACTCGGCGATGCCGTCCTTGCCGTAGATGAACCCGCCCGTGGGGAAGTCCGGCCCGGGAATGTGCTCCCGCAAGTCGGCGATCTCGCTCTCGGGATTGTCGATGAGATGCTTCACCGCTCCTGCCACCTCGGCGAGGTTGTGCGGAGGAATGTTCGTCGCCATGCCCACGGCAATCCCGGAGGAGCCGTTGATCAGCAGGTTCGGGAGTCTGGACGGAAGCACGGTCGGCTCTTCGAGCCGATCGTCGAAGTTGGGGATGAAGTCGACGGTGCTCTTGTCGATATCGTCCAACATCGCCACGGCCAACGGGGTGAGCCGCGCTTCGGTGTAGCGGTACGCCGCGGCACGGTCGCCATCCACCGAGCCGAAGTTCCCTTGCCCGTCCACCAGCGGATAGCGCAGCGAGAAGTCCTGCACCATGCGGACCAGAGAGTCGTACACCGCCATGTCGCCGTGCGGGTGATACTTGCCGAGCACGTCTCCCACCACGGTCGCGCTCTTCTTGTAGGGCCGACCGGGCTGGAGCCCCTGCTCGTTCATGGCGTGGAGAATACGGCGGTGCACCGGCTTGAGTCCGTCGCGCACATCCGGAAGTGCCCGCTGGACGATGACGCTCATCGAGTAGTCGATGAACGACTCCTTCATCTCGTCCTCGATGAGACGAGGCAGAATGCGTTCGCGCTGATTCGGGGCTGTCATGATGTCCTGTGCTGGGATACGAAAACGGGGCCGCAAGGGACCCCGGAAGAGGTCCTAGCAATATACCGAATCCGGGGGTCGAAATCAACGCCGGCGCAGAACCCTAAACCATTGTCCGGCAATAACTTGAGTCGAAGCGCAACCGTCCCGCACCAAGGCGCATCTAAGGTGTATGAGGGGAGCGGTCTTGGGGTGTGCGAATCCCGGGCTTCCGCCCTGCGTAGTGATGTATGAAGGAGGGAGCGATGGCACAGGCAGCCACAGCATCACGCTGGATGATCACCGGAGCGCGCTCGGTCCTGCCGGCACGCGCCGTCCGGGAGCAGTGGGTGCCCTGCGGAGCCAGGACGGTGCGAACGCGGCGAGGCATGGCCCTGTTCGATGAGGCGGGACGGTTCGTCGGAAGGGTCGATGCGCCGACGGGCGCGCCGGCGTTCGGGCCGGGCGCCCGATCGATGCTGCTGCGGCGCTGGGACTGAGACCGACCGTCACCCCAGCGCCGTTTCACATCTCAGGGAATCTCCACCACAACCTTCCCCATCTGTCCACCTTGCTCCAACCGCAGCATGGCGTCCACGCCTTCATCCAGGGAGAACGTCGAGTCGACCAACGGCCGTAGCTTGCCCTGGCCGAGCAGACGGACGACCTCCTGGTAGTCCGCTCGACTCCCCATGGTGGATCCCATGACCGTCCACTGGTGCCAGAAGAGGCGACGCACGTCGATCGAAGCGCGGGCCCCAGTGGTCGCACCACAGGTCACGAGCCGCCCGCCCCTGGCGAGGACACGCAGTGACTGCTCCCAGGTCGCTTCGCCCACGTTCTCCACTACCACATCTACCCCGCGCCCGCCGGTGAGCGCACGCACCTCGGGTACGACGTTCTGGGAGGAATGGTTCAGGGTGGCGTCCGCACCCAGCTCCCGCGCACCGGCGAGCTTCTGGTCGCTGGACGATGTCGCGATCACGTAAGCTCCTGCGAGCTTCGCGATGCGGAGGGCAGTCGATGATACCCCACCCCCGATCCCCCAGATGAGCACACGCTCCCCGGCCCGAAGCTGCGCCCTCGTCATGAGCATGCGCCACGCGGTGAGCGATACGAGGGAGAAGGCAGCGGCCTCGGCCCAGGTGAGCTCCCCGTCGGGGGGGGTGGGCACCAGCGCGAGATTCTGCTGCGGCACCACGACGTACTCGGCAAGCGTCCCGGGCAGGTGCTCGCCCAGGAGCCCGTACTCCTCGCACAGCGAGTGTTCGCCTGCCAGGCAGTACTCGCACCGGTAGCAGGAAATACCGGGATTGAACATGACGCGGTCGCCCGGCTCGAACCCGCGGACTTCGGAGCCGACCGTCTCAACCTCCCCGGCGCCGTCGGCTCCCACGACGTGGGGGAATGTCAGGGAGAGGCCGGGAAGCCCTCGTACCGTCCAGAGGTCCAGGTGGTTGAGGGCAGCAGCCCGGAGCCGAATGAGCACGCCGTGGTCACTCCGGACCTCCGGCCGCGGAACGTCGGCCACCTCGAGCTGCGAGAGATCTCCGTGCCCCCGCAAGACGAGTGCTTTCATCGGGCGGAGGGCGCCGGTCTTGGGGTTAGCGTCGGAACGCCGGGGTGAACTGGAGCTCCCGCTCCGAGACCCTGGACACCTCGACCGGCGCGCCCTCTCCGATGGGCAGCAGGACCAGCCGCTGGGCGCCCGTTGCCTCACCTGGGGTCCCCACGATCGCCGCCAGCAGGAAGCCGGCAGGCGAGACCGCAAACTGCACGACCGCGTACTGCGGCCCAGTGAGCGGGGTGGCCTCGCCCGAGGCGCCAACCGCGACTACCGTACGGTTCGTCATCCGGCCGCGCCGCTCCTCCCTCACGAACGCAAGCACCGAGTCGCTCATCCAGGCGGGTACCGACTCGTTTTCCGCTGACGACGTGAAGTTCTGCTGGCCCGAGCCGTCTATGTTCATCACGAAGATGTCGTAGTTGCCGGCCCGCACAGAGGCGAATGCGATACGCCTGCCGTCGGGCGACACCGCCGGCATGAGATTCACGCCCCCACCCGTCGTGAGCTGACGCTGGCCGGAGCCGTCGGCGTTCATGATCCAGATGTGCATCCCACCGGCCGCGCCGGACGTGTACACGATCTGGAGTCCGTCGGGGGTCCAGCTGGGTCTACCCTCCGTCGCCGGCGAGTCGGTGAGTCGCTCGAGGTTGCCTCCATCGGCATCTATCATGTACACCTCGAAGTTCCCCACTCGATTGCTCACGAACGCGATGCGCGAGCCGTCGGGCGAATACGCCGGGGAGAAGTCATCTCCCAGTCCCTCGGTGATCTGATGGAGCTGGTCCGGTGCGTCGCGATCGATGCTGTACAGGTCGCCCGTGCCCGCCCGATTGGACGAGAACACGATCTCCCCCTGGATGAACACGGCTGCCGTGTCAGAGACGCCCCACGGCGTGTTGGCCACGATGTCCGCGCGTCCGATGCCCGTGCCAGTGACGTGACCGTCGGCGTTCACGCGGGCCACCTCTGGATTCGCGGAGCTCCAGGACACGCCGCTGGCCCGTGCCAGGGGCCGGCCGAGATCGTCGGCGAAGCGCGCGACCAGCGTATGCTCGTCACCGAGTCCCATTCCGAGCCGGTTGACATCCAGTACGAGGCCGGCGGCGACCACGTTGAGTATCCAGGTTTTCTCCAGCCCACCCGGTGCCTGCACGGTGAGGCTGGTCATCCCGATGCCCTTCCCGATCGCCGCGGTATCGGCGATAGAATAGGTCGCGATCGAGGTATCACCCACGACCCAGATCAGGGGCGCCTGAGGCACCGGCGTGTCATCGACGGCGAGCGCCGTGGCCTTGAAGGTGATCGGCCCTCCGAGCGGCACGACGATCGTGTCGCCGGGCGGCGACAGGACCGATAGCCCCTCCACCTCCCGGTGGACGGTGACGGGCAGCCGGTGCTCTTGTCCAAACCCGACAACCACCAGTTCCGCCTGCCCACCGGCGATGGCCGTGACCACCCCGAGCGGCGTCACCGTAGCGACGTTCCGATTGGTGGACCCCCACTGCAGGGCGCGTGGCGGGACTGGCCGGTTACCCTGGGACGGTACGATTGCCCGGACCGTGTCCGACAGGGCGGGAGAGAGCGAGACCACGGGTACCGCGAAGCTCCACTCCGACTGCCCCACCTGCACCTGCACCCGGCGCGTGAGACCCGAGCTCGTGCTCACCTCAATGAGTCCCGTGCCGTCGGAGAGGCCGACGACGCGCCCGCTCCCATCGACCGTCGCCACCTCGGGCCGGAACGAGCGCCACTGGACCGCCTCCGGAGCGGCCGGGGAGCCGTCGTCCTTGAGGAAGAGGAGCCGCAGTTGGAGATCTTCCGTGGGGAACAGGAACACTCGGGTGGGCTCGACCTGCAGGATGGTCGCCCTACCCGTGCCCGCCGGACCGGCCAGCGCGCCACCCCCCACTTCGACCTGGAGGGTCACTGTCCGGCCACCGGCCCGTACCTCGACGGAGGTGTTTCCCGGCGTCACGCCGATGACGTAGGCGACACCCGGGAGCCCGGGCTCCTCCTCGATCATCACGACTCCGGGGTTGGAGCTCGTCCACTGGAACGAGACCGATGCGATGTCGCCGTCGCGGTCGTACGCCGTGGCGAGCACCTCCCTGCGCTCCCCCACGACCACGCTGACGGCCTGTGGTGTCACCTCCAGTTCGGCGACGGCCTGGGCCGCGGCGGACGGCGGCAGAACCGCCACCAGGCCGGCCAGGAGCATCTCGACCACAGCTACGTATCGCACCATGGGCTCAGCCACCCCTCAAGTGCCCGTAAATCACGACGAGAGTAGGAGATATGCAGCCAACGTAAGGCGCGCTCCCGAGCAGTGTCAAGCCGAAAAATCACGCCACCAGCGTGACTTCGCTCCCGCTTCGCCTCGAGGGCTCTTGCGCATCCCCCAACCGGGGCAGAGAATTGACCTTCATACGCGATCACAGTGGAGGGAGCGCCTCATGACCACCATCGAGAACTCCGGCAGCGGGTTCGGTGGCGGCGGCCCGGGCATGTGGGACCCGATGCCGCTGGTACCGCCGGTCCGGCCGCCCTCGGAACCGAAGCAGGACGAGCTCATCTGGTCCCGGCCGGAGCCGGCTGCCCCAGCCGCAGAGGAAGCCCCCAAGCCTGCCGTGAAGAAGCCGGCTCCCAAGAAGCCGGCGAAGAAGAAGCCGGCGAAGAAGACGGCCAGGAAGAAGAAAGCTGTGAAGAAGAAGGCCAAGAAGAAGGCGGTGAAGAAGAAGCGCGCCACCAAGAGACGGCCCAAGAAGAAAGCAAAGAAGCGGGCCACCAAGAAGCGCGCCACCAAGAAG
>JBDGXT010000111.1:0-7077 GCA_039584455.1 Gemmatimonadota bacterium | reverse complement strand
GCCGTTCACGACGAGCGTGATCTGGGCGTTCGTGCTCGACTTAGCCTTGCGGCTGGTCAAAGAGGAAGGTCTCCGTCTGCTGCGTCAGAAACTTCCGCGCGTCCTGCTCACGCAGATCCAAACCGTAGTGGTTGATGATGGCGGTCTGCATCTGCAGCCACTCTTGCCAGCATTTTTGGCAAATGGTGTCGTAGATCTGGTTGCCCAGCTCGTTCGGCAGGGGTGGCGCCGGCAGCTGCTCGCCGGTTTGTTTGCAACGGGCACAAGATATCTCAGGCATGGCGGGGTAATGTAATCTTGCACCGAGAGGCGCGCGATACCAGCTTTCGGCCCAGTGTGGGCCTCTGCGCCACGTGCCGTCATCGCCGCGTCGTCCGGTCCGCGCGTGGGTCGACCTTCTGGTTGTGCCGCCGATCCGAGACGGAACCCCAGTTCCCCAAGTATCCGCTGCTCCCGGTTGTGGACTGCCCGGGGTACCGCGAGAAGGAAGAGTCATGATCCGACGCGTCGTGTTGGCGGTCGCCCTGCTGGCCCTGGTTGGCGTGCTGTGCGCGCCGAACGCCCAGGGCCAGAAGCCTGTGCCCGAGCTGGAGCGGGCCAAGGAGCTCATGCGCCAGGTCCCCTTGATCGACGGGCACAACGACCTGCCGTGGGCGCTGCGCACCGATTATGGGATGGACTGGGATTCGCTCGACATCTCCCGGCCGCAGCCGCAGCTCATGACGGACATCCCTCGGCTGCGCGCGGGCCTCGTGGGAGCACAGTTCTGGTCCACATACGTCCCCTCGAGCTTCGACGGCAGCGGCGCGGGCCGGCGAGTTGGCCGGGACGGCGGACGACATCCTGCGGATCCACCGGGAGGGGAAGATCGCGAGCCTCCTGGGGCTCGAGGGTGGGCACATGATCGAGAACTCGCTCGGCATGCTGCGCGCGTTCTACCGTGATGGGGTGCGCTACATGACGCTGACGCACTCCCGCAACACGGACTGGGCCGATGCCGCTACCGACTCCCTGGAGCACGGCGGGCTCACGCGGTTCGGTGAGGAGGTCGTCAGGGAGATGAACCGGCTCGGCATGCTGGTGGACCTCTCCCACGCCTCCGACTCCACCGCGTGGGACGTGCTGCGCGTGACCGAGGCGCCGGTGGTCCTGTCGCACTCCTCGTCGCGTCGCTTCACGCCCCATCCGCGGAACCTCCCCGACGACCTCGCCGCGGCGGTAGGTGAGAATGGCGGGGTGATCATGGTGAACTTCGTGCTGCCCTTCATCTACCTGCCGGCCTACCAGTGGTACACCCGGCGCGGCCAGATGCGGGCGCACTTCCGGGAAGTGGCGCCGAGCACGGAAGCGGCGGCCGACTCCCTCGCGGCATGGCAGGCGGCGAATCCCCGTCCGCTACCGGACCTGCGCGTGGTAGCGGACCACATCGAGCACCTGCGAGACGTGGCCGGGGTGGATCATGTCGGGATCGGGTCCGATTTCGACGGGATCGAAGTGCCGCCCGAGGGTCTGGAGGACGTGTCCAAGTATCCCGAGCTGATCGCCGAGCTCCTGCGGCGCGGCTGGAGTGACGAGGACGCCATGAAAGTGATCGGCGTCAACCTGCTCCGGGTGATGAAGGAGGCGGAGATGGTGGCCGAGCGGCTCCAGCTGGAGCGGCCACCCAGCGCCGCCCAGATCGAGATTCTCGACGGGTGGGACACCGCCCCACCCTGGAGGAGCCCCAATCCATAAGGGAGGGAGCCATGCGCCACATCGCAGCGGCCCTCTGTACCGTGACCGCGGTGGCCTGCGGCGGCCCCAACCCCGAGATGCTCAAGGAGCGGGATCTCGAGGGGGCGTACGATGCGTTCCGCTCCAACATCGCGGCGATCCACCGACGTGACACGGAAGCGTACCTGGCTCACTACCTCGAGTCGCCGGAGCTCGTCGTGGCCTCGGCCGACTCGCTGCGGCGAGGCTTCGTGTTATTCGCCGAAGCGCGCCGCGCCAGCGAGGACTGGCCCGACACGCTGATCGCGGGACGGCCGGTCCTTGTGTGGATCGGACCCGGCGTGGTATGGGGCGCCTATGAGTACACGGTGGTACAGGGGGGCGATACTGCGCGGGGATGGTCGGACCGCGTGTTCGTGAAGACCGGGGGTGGATGGAAGATCGTGGTGACCGGCACGAGACAGCGATAGCGAGGCTGACATGGTGCACAAGGCGGTATTGGCGATGGCGCTGTTCCTTGCACTGCCCGCAGTGACAGGGGCGCAGGAGAAAGAGGTGATTCAGGTCCCCGGGTCGCTGGAGGGCCTGCCGTTCTCGTCCGCGGTACGGGTGGGCGACCTGCTCTACCTCTCGGGACAGATTGGCGCCATCCCGGGAACGCGGGAGCTACCCGAGGGCGGCGTCGGACCGGAGACCCGCCAGACCCTGGAGAACATCCGCGGCGTGCTCGAGCACGCCGGGAGCTCGCTGGCGCGGGTCGTGAAGTGTACGGTCTTCCTCGCCGACATCGCCGACTACGCGGCGATGAACGAGGTGTACCACACCTTCTTCCCCGAGGAGCCGCCGGCACGCTCCACGGTCGCCGGGAGCGGTCTCGCTCTGGGGGCGCGGGTGGAGATCGAGTGCATCGCACTGGTGGGCGCATGAAGGTCCGCCGGCATCTGTCACGACTCGAGCCCCTGGTACTCAACCCACTCCACGGCATCCCGGAGGAGGATTGGCACCGCGCCCCTGGAGGGAAGTGGACAGTCTCACAGGTCGTCGAGCACCTCGCGGTGAGCGTGGACCTGGTAGCGCAGCTGCTGGAGGAGCGGGCCGAGCTGCGCGGCCGCCGGCGCCGCAGCAAGCCGCATCAGACGGTGCTGCGTCACCTGGTGTTGGGGGGAGGACGCCTACCGCGCGGGATGAAGACCGTCGAGTCGGCGGAGCCCTCCGACCGCCCGGAAGCCGAGCTCGTGACGGCGCAGTTCCGCATGGGAGTCGAGATGACGAGGTTCCTCAATGATCAGTGGTCCGAGGAGCGGAAGGAGTCGGTCTTCCTGCCGCACCCGTACCTGGGTGACCTCAACCTGCCCGAGTGGGTGCGTTTCCACTACATCCACTGCCGCCATCACGCGGGGCAGATCACGCGGCTGATGGAATGGATGGAGAGCGCGAGCCACTAGCCTAGTCCATACTGCTCCGCGCGAACAGCGGCGTCCCATCCACGTCGTCCGGGATCGGGATGCCCGCCAACCACGCCAACGTCGGCGCCGCGTCCACCGTGCGCACCGGCTGATCCGACATCCCCTGGGGGATTCCCACACCCATGAATAGCAGTGGCACTCGGCGGTCGTACTCGTACGGTGAACCGTGTACCGATGTGGCGTAGTCGGGCATCGTTCCCTCGGTGAGACGCACGAAGACGCCGAAGTTCGCTAGGAATCGCCGGTCGCGCGACAGGAGCGGGAACCAGAGGGCGCGGTCTGGGCGGTGCGAGCGGCGGTACAGTGCCACGAACGAGTCCGCGGGCTCTCCCTGCTCCAGCTCCCGCCGCGTCATCGCGTCGGCAACGAAGTCGAATCGCTCCGCTAATTCGGCGACGCGGTTGGCAAGCGCGTCGGAATACTCGCTGGGCGGTGAGCCCAGCTCGTGCGCGGCCGCGATCAGCTGGTCGATCTCGTCTCGGGACACCCGACGCCCGGGCACGCCGAGCTCCTCGGCATACTCCGGCGCCGTCGCCACGCCGTGGTCGCCGGAGAGGGCGACCAGGTAGCGGCGGGTTCCCACTTGGTCGTCCAGGAACTCGAGGAACTCGCCGAGGGCGCGATCGATGCGCAGCAGGGCGTCGAGCTGCTCCTGTGAGAATGGGCCGTACTCGTGACCCACGTCGTCCAGCGATGACAGGTTGATGCCGAGGTAGTCGGTGCTGCTGCGCCGCCCCAGTGCGAGAGAGCGTACCGCCTCGCGGGCGAGGGTGAGGATCGCCTCGTCGTGCATCGGCTTGGAGCTGAACCAGCCGTAGAACGCCTCGGGGTCGCCGGCGTCTTCCGGTGACACTTCTTCATGGAAGACGTGTGGGAACGTGGTGTGAATGCCGTCGGCTTCAAAGGGTGCCGCGTCCGGTCGTGCAGCGTCCCGCGCGGTCGCCGGCGCCGTGTTCTCCCATACCCTCTCGGCAAGGAGCTGAGGCAGCAGCTCGATGTTGAACCGATCCACCCATTCCGGATACGCGTTGCGGTAGTACGTCGAGGTGATGAACTGCCCGGCATCGGGAGACGACCAGTAGGCGTGCCCGCCCGTCTTGCCCGCCAGGGAGTTGGTGGAGTGCGCTCCTTGGCCGATTGCGACGATCCGGGCGTACTCGTCTGCCCGTGCGGCCCAGTCGGCGAGTCCCTCGGCGAGGCGGTTGCGCGGTGAAGCGTTGTGGAGCTCGGGGAATCCGACGATCTCGCTGGTGCTGTCGTCCACCGCGCTCACCGGCCGCCACTCGCCGTCCACCAGCTCGAGCCATGAGTTGTCCACGATGCCGTTGTGGGTCGGGAAGCGTCCCGTGGCCAATGTCGCATGACCCGGGGACGAGTTGGCGATCCCGTGGTCGTGCCTCGCTTGCGTGAACCGGTGACCGTCGTCGAGCATGCGGCGGAGGCCGCCCGTGAGGAAAGGCTCGTACCGGTCCAGCAAGTCCGCCCGGAACTGATCGATGACGATGAGCAGCACCAGAGCTGGTGGCGTCCGGTCCCGGCCACGGTCCCCCGGCGTGCAGCCGCCAGCGAGGCAGAGTGTCAACAATGAGACTCCCAGGACTCGAGCACGTGTCACAGCCACTGCACACCTCCACTCGATAAGCGATGAGTTGGCAGTCTGCTTGCGTGAGAACAACGGGGGAGGGGCTCTGGAGGTTGCTCGCGGAGTCGCATTTACGGGTTTCTTACTCGTCGACAGCCAGCCGCCGTGGTGGGACTCGGGCTACTCCAGCGTTCCCGCGCCCTGCGTGCTCACCCCAGGCGTGAGTGCCACAGCGCGATTGCCCAACGCGGTCAGCTTCTCGGCCATCGCATCGGCGACACGTGCCGCCTCGCCCGCGGCAGTGATGGCAATGAGCGCCGACCCCGAGCCCGAGATGGTCACCCCGATGGCGCCGGCGCGTTCGCCCGCCTCCACCGCCTCGTCGTACCCAGGAATCAACTGCTTACGCAGCGGCACGGCGATCTGGTCGTCCATCCCGAAGGCAATGAGGTCGGCCTCGGCGTTCATGAGGCCCAACACCAGGGCGGCCGCGCGCCCAGCCTGGCGGATGGTGGCCTGGCGTGAGATCTGATCGGGGAGGATGCTGCGGGCCATCTTGGTGTCCAGGGTCGCGTCGGGAACGGCAAGCGCCACTTCCAGCCGCTGGTTGAAGGCGAGGCGTGCAGGGCGTGGCGCCGCCAGCACGAATCCGCCGTAGGTGGCGGCCCCCGCGTTGTCGGGATGTCCCTCGAGCTCGACCGCCTGACGATAGACTTCGTCTCGATCGAAACTGTTCTCCCGAATCAGGCCGAGCAGGGCGTGTCCGGCCACCGCCGCGGCAGCCGAGGAGCCGAGGCCCCGGGCGACGGGGATGTCGGAGTGCACCCGCAGACGCTGCCGCTCCGGGACGTGGTCGTTCACGATCCGCAGCACGATGTCGTCGGCGGGGTCGAGGTCCTCGATGGTGCCAAGGCGCTCGTGCGGGCCCTCACCCTCGACCAGAGTCACCTCCAACCAGAGGTCCAAGGCGAGGCCGAGGCAGTCGAAACCGGCTCCCAGATTCGAGGTACTGGCGGGGACGCGCACGCCGATCATGGTTTGCTCACCGTGAGGGTGCACGGAAGATAGCGTGCGCGAAAAATGGCAGCCAGCGGTCCGCGGCTCGTGGGTGGGTGCCGCGGATTGCCAGCTGGCGATGTGCTATGTCGTGCTTACTGCTTCTTCGCGGTCCAGGGGATTTCTGTCTTCAGTCCTCCACCAAACAAGTCAGGTCTGTTCATCCAGCCCGCGGCCCTGTCACCACGAACGACTCCCCTGAAGGTGAGTTCGTACGGAGTGGGGGACAGTCTCCCCTCGAGCGTGTGGGTAGGCAGGCTCCCCTCGAACGTGAAGAAAAGCTCGTTGCCCTCCACCCAGCCCGTCTGGACACCTCCTCGATCCAGGATGCTCCCCGTGAGCGAGTCGCCATCCTGCTCAAGTGTGACTATCCAGATCTCCGGCCCATACGGAGGGTCGAACTCGAGCGTGAGTTCCCAGGTACCGGTCACGTCCACCGCGGCCTCTTGCCCCTGCGCCGGCTTCGCGCCCCACAGGGCGAGCACCGCCACCACGCCAACCACACCGAGCTGCCTCATCGCCATGATCCTCGTCTACTCGTACCGCAACGCCTCGATCGGATCCAGCAGCGCCGCGCGCCGCGCCGGCCAGATGCCGAAGAACAGGCCCACGCCCGCGCTGAACGCGACGGCCAGCACGATCGCCGCGGGCGAGACCAGCGTGTTCCAGTTGGCGAGGATGGACAGCGCGATGGCGCCGCCAGAACCCACCAAGATGCCGAGCACGCCGCCCAGCATGCACAGCACGAGGGCCTCGACCAGGAACTGCGACAGGATGTTGCGCCGTGTGGCACCCAATGCCTTACGGATGCCGATCTCGCGCGGACACCAGCATGATGTTCATGATGCCGATGCCGCCCACCAGCAGGCTCACGGCCGCGATGCCTGCGAGCAGGAAGGTGAACGTCTTGGTGGTCTCCTCGAACGTCGCCAGGAACTCGGCCCGATTGCGGATGTTGAAATCGTTGTCGGCACCCGGCCGGATACCGTGCTCACGCCGCAGCACCCGCTCGATCTCGATCATGGCCAGGTTCACGGACGTGGGGTCCTCCACCTGAACGGTGATGGAGTTGAGGCGGTCGCTGCCGAAGATGCGGTACTCGGCGGTCTGGACGGGGATCAGGATCTGCTCGTCCGGATTCCACCAGCTCCCCTGTGAGCCCTTCTCGGCAAGCACCCCGATGATCTCGAACTGGATGCCCCGGATGAAGATCTGCTGGCCGAGCATGGCGGCCGGGTTGGAGCTCAGCTGATCGGGCAC
>JBDGXT010000386.1:0-2501 GCA_039584455.1 Gemmatimonadota bacterium | reverse complement strand
GAGATCGATCTTGTTGAGCACCGCGTACTCGGCCCGCTGGAACATGCCGGGGTACTTGACCGGCTTGTCCTCTCCCTCCGTCACCGAGAACAGGACGACCTTGGCTTCCTCTCCGAGGTCCCAGCCAGCGGGACAGACCAAGTTGCCGACGTTCTCGATGAACACGAAGTCGGTGCGCGAGAGATCGATCGCGTCCAACGCGGTCAGGATCTGGCGGGCGTCGAGATGGCACGCACCTCCCGTCACCACCGCCTGCACCAGCTTGTCGGTGTAGCGTGCCAACCGTTCCGCATCGTTCTGCGTCTGCACGTCGCCCGTGATGACGGCAATCTCGATGCGGTCTCCCAGTCGCTCGAGGGTCCGCTCCAGGAGCAGTGTCTTTCCCGATCCTGGTGACGACACCAGGTTGAACGCGCACACGCGATGCTCTTCGAGCCGCCTGCGCACCTCCGTCGCCATCTCGTTGTTCTTCTCCATGACGCGCTCGCGGACGTCGATGGTGCGAACACCCATGCGTGCCTCCTTCGCGGGCTCAAGTGAAGCGTACCCGTGACGGGATGAAGAAAGGATGAAGCGCGGGTGACGCGGGTTGACAGTGCCGAGCCCCGCCGGTTGTGTTCCGATCGATGTCTGCGATTCTCGCGCTCGACCAGGGGACCACCGGCTCCACCGCGCTCGTGATCGGGGACGACGGCCACGTCGCGTCCCGAGCCTACCGCGAATTCACCCAGCATTTTCCCGCGCCGGGCATGGTGGAGCACGATGCCGAGGAGATCTGGCGTGTCACGCTGGAGACGGCCAGGGAGGCGGTGCGGCAGGGTGGGGTCGAGCCGGTCGCGATCGGGATCACCAACCAGCGAGAGACCGTGGTGGCGTGGGATCGACGCACCGGCACGCCGCTGCACCACGCGTTCCGCCACCAAGATCGAGTGGCTGCTCGCCGAGGTACCCGAACTCCGGGAACGCGCCGAGGCAGGTGATGCGGTGTTCGGGACCATCGATGCGTGGTTGGTCTTCCGGCTCACCGGTGGGCGCGCGTTCGTCACCGACCACACCAATGCCTCACGCACGCTGCTCTACAACCTCGCGCAGCAGGATTGGGACGAAGAGCTGCTGGAGCTCTTCGGGGTCCCCCGGGTCAGCCTGCCTGAGATCCGGCGCTCGAGCGAGATCGTCGGGACGGCGGAGGCGGAGCACCTGGGCGTCGAGATCCCGATCGCCGGGATCGCGGGCGACCAGCAAGCGGCCCTGTTCGGCCAGGGATGTTGGGGGCCGGGACAGGCCAAGTGCACGTATGGCACCGGGGCGTTCCTGCTGATGAGCCTGGGCGGGGAGCTCCCGGCCGATCCCCGGCGCGGCGGCGTGCTGACCACGGTCTCGTGTGATGCCCAGGGCGCACCCAGCTACGCGCTCGAGGGCTCGATCTTCGTCGCCGGCGCCGCGGTGCAGTGGCTGCGAGACGGCCTGCAGATCATCGAGCACGCCACCGAGACGGAGGCCATGGCGCGTGAGGTGCCCGATACGGCGGGGGTGGCCTTCGTGCCGGCTTTCGTGGGGCTGGGGGCGCCACACTGGGAGGCGGAAGCCCGGGGAACCATCGTCGGGCTCACGCGGGGTACGACGAGGGCGCACCTGGTCCGGGCGGCGCTGGAGGCGATGGCGTACTCCACGCGGGACGTGGCCGAGAGCATGACCGCGACGTCCGGCATCCCCCTGGCCGAGCTCAAGGCGGACGGTGGGGCGGCTGCCAACGACTGGTTGATGCAGTTCCAGGCCGACGCGCTCGGGGTCCGGGTGGCGCGACCCGACGTGGTGGAAACCACCGCCCTGGGGGCAGCCGGCCTGGCGGGCCTCGCGACCGGCGTGTGGAGCAATCCGGACGCCTTCCTGGCGAGCCGCAGCTACCGCTGGTTCGAGCCCGGGTCGCCGCCGGCTGGGGGCCACGCGGCCTGGCGCCGCGCCGTGGAGGCGGCGCTCCACTGGGCAAGGGCCGCAAATCCCAATGAAACAGGCGGTTAAGGGATCTTTAAGGGGCCGTGGAGAACTTTTCCTGAGTGCAAGCGTAGGGTATATTCCAGCCTATGAAGCCACGTACCAAGTTCATCATCGGAGCCGCGCTGGTCCTCACGACCGTAGGCTTCCTCATGACCTCGGGCATCAAGGAGACGGGGGTGTATTTCCTGACCCCGTCGGAACTGGCCGAGAAGGTCCAGACCGATCCTTCCTTCCAAGACATCGGCGTCAAGATGGGCGCACGGGTGGTGCACGGCACCATCGAGCGTGACGTCGGGACGCAGACGATCAGCTTCGAAGTGACGGACGGCGAACAGACCTACCCCGTGGTCTACCGAGGAATTGCTCCCGACACGTTCACCGACGACGTGGACGTGGTGGTCGAGGGTCGACTGGCGCCCGACGGGACGTTCCACGCCACCAGCCTGCTCGCCAAGTGCGGCTCGCGGTACGAGTCGGAACCTTCCGCCTGATCACATGACGATTCT
>JBDGXT010000110.1:0-6032 GCA_039584455.1 Gemmatimonadota bacterium | reverse complement strand
CAGCTGATTCAGCGTCTGCTCCCGCTCGTCGTGGCCGCCGCCCAGACCGGCACCGCGGTGCCGGCCCACGGCATCGATCTCATCGATGAAGATGATGCAGGGCGCGTGCGCCTTGCCCTGCTCGAACAGATCGCGCACGCGGGACGCACCGACACCCACGAACATCTCGACGAAGTCGGAGCCCGACATGGAGAAGAACGGACGGGCGGCCTCTCCTGCCACGGCGCGGGCGAGCAGGGTCTTGCCGGTGCCCGGCGGGCCCACCAGGAGCACGCCCTTGGGCAGTCGTCCACCGAGGCGCTGGAAGCGCTGCGGGTCGCGCAGGAACTCGATGATCTCCTCGAGCTCCACCTTCGCCTCGTCACAGCCGGCCACGTCCTGGAAGGTGACTTTCGGTGTGTCCCCGCTCAGCAACTTGGCCTTCGACTTGCCGAACGAGAACGCCCGGTTGCCGCCCGACTGGATCTGGCGGAAGAAGAAGATCCACAGTGCGATGAGGATGACCCACGGGAGCAGTTGGAAGAACACCGCCCCGATCGAGGGCTTCGGCTCCTTGGCCGAGATGGGAACGCCCTGCTCCTCCAGCTGCTCGACGAACAGCTCCGAATCCTGAATCGGGAGCACGACGCTGAACCGCTCCACCTGACGGTTCCCCGCCGTGATGGGGCGCTTGAACTCCCCTTCGATGAATTTACCGCTGGTGATCTCGACGCTGGCGATGTTGTTGTCGCCGAGATGACCGCGGAACTGGGTGTACGTGATCTCCTCTACCGCATCCCGGTTCGCGCCGATCATCTGATAGAACGCGATGGGGATGAGGATGATGAGCAGCCAGAACACGAGGTTCCGACTCAAGCCACCCCAGGTGAACGGTTTGTTGGGCGGTGTACGATCAGCCATCGATTTCCTGCAAGCTCCCAATGAAGGGCAAATGCCGATACTGCTCGGCAAAATCGAGCCCGTAGCCGACCAGAAAGTCAGCGGGCGCGTCGAATCCTACGAATCGCGGCTGCAGGAGCAGATCCGGCGCCACGTGCTTGTGCAACAGCGTACAGATCTCGAGGCTCAGCGGATCCCGGGTCCGCAGCAGCCGCACGAGCCGGTTGAGGGTGGCTCCCGAGTCGACGATGTCCTCGATCAGGAGCACGTGCTTGCCCTCGAACACGGCCTGCGGGTCGTACAGCAGGCGCACGTGCCCGCTGGAGGTCACCCCCTTCCCGTACGAGGCCGCAACGATGAACTCCAACTGGTGTGGCCGAGGAATGCTGCGCACCAGGTCCGCCATGAACATGAAGCTGCCCTTGAGCGTCCCGAGGAGCAGCAGCTCTCCCGTATCGTAATACTCCGTGATCTCCCCCCCGAGTTCCCGCACGCGCCCAGCAATCAGGTCGGGCTGGTAGATCACATCGATGCCGCGCCACTCAGCTTGCGTCGTCATCTCTGGCTACACGGGCCTCCATTCTCACCGCGGGCTCGCCGGCCTGCGGCACGGCATTGCGGGAGCGGCAGACCCCGGGGACCCACAGGACCTCCTCGCTCCGCACTAGCACGGGGTAGCCGTCGCGCTCGCGAAACGGCACCCGCGCCTCCATCAGCAGGCGGCGCACCCTCCTCCGCCCCACCCCTCCCAACGGCACGATGCGATCGCCGCTCGCCAGCGCCCGCACACGGTTGTCTCCCGGCGTGACCCACGTGACGAAGGAGCTCCGCCGCAGCGTGCCGGCCGTGTCCCGGCGCCAGCTGACCTCCCAGCCGTTCCACTGCAATCGCCCCTCGGGTTCCTCCCCGCAGGCGACCGCCCCCTCGTCATCGGCCGCGCGGCTGGGGTCCGGTGCGATACGCACGCGGTCGAACGAGAGCTCCGCCACCCAGCTCGACCCGAGCTGCATCACGCGCCCGCTGGCGCTGGAGCAGACAAAGGCCAGGAGCCGTGCCGATCGTCGCGGCCCGAGCACGCATCCCACCTCCCGGGCGAGGGCGCGCAAAAGGGCCTCGGACAACGTGTTATCATACCGAGCCAGGGGTACCCGAGCAACCTCGGCCACCCTCCCGGAGACACGAAACTCTAGCTCCGGCAGGGTGCGTAGCGCAGTCGCCCAGGCCTGCCGCTCCGAGCTGGCATGCCGCGCGACGTCGGACAGGCGCTGCTCCGCCACCGTCCCGAACCGCTCGCGCACCAGCGGCAGGAGCCGGTGCCGCACCCACGACCGATCGTGCCGCTCGTCCAGGTTCGCCGGGTCACGGTGGACTGCCCCTCGGAGCGCCGCGTCGACGTCCCGCTCATCCAACCAGGTCTCCAACTCACGGCGGCGAAACGGCAGCAGTGGTCGTACGAGGCCGCGCGTGCCGCGCGCCGGGATCCCCGCGAGCCCTGCCATCCCCGTCCCACGCAGCAGGCGGTAGAGCACCGTCTCGGCCTGGTCGTCCGCGTGGTGCGCCGTCACCAAGTAGCGGCCGTCGGCCTCCCGCTGCAGCTCCCTCAGGGCCCGATAGCGGGCACGGCGCGCCCGCGTCTCAGAGGTGTCGCTGCCGAGCTCCAGGCGCACCGCGCGACACGGCACGCGGTAATGCTCCGCCAGGCGGGCCACTTGTCGCGCCACCTCCCCGCTCTCCGGCGCGATGCCGTGGTCCACGTGCGCCACGACCAGTTCCAGATCGAATGCCGGTGCCACCGCGGCGAACAGGTCGAGCAGCGCTACCGAGTCGGGCCCACCGCTCACCGCGAGCAGTGCGCGACCGGGATCGGGAAACAGGTCCGCGTCGCGCAGGTGCCGGCGCAGTTGCTGAGCGAGATCCGGCATCGTTCGTCAGTCGGGCTGGTGCCCCACGGCGCGCTTGCGCGCTTCGGCGAGGTACCCCGGCCGCAGCTCCAGCAGGCCGGAGAGCTTGCGCATGAGGTAGCTCTCGTGCTTCGCCAGCTCGCCGTCGGCGTAGACCAACCGCCACATGACCTCCGCCAGCACGAGCCGCTGCCCCTCGTCGTAGCTGGCGGTGATCAGTGACGTGAACTGGTAGAGGTCCGTGGCCCCGCGGCGCTCTTCGTCGGCCAGGGCAATCAGCTCGCGCGCCTGGTCGAGCGACACGGCGAAGTGGCGGGTCAGCGTCTCCTCGATGTGGTGGCGCTCGTCGTCGGTGAACTCCTGGTCGGCGTGCGCCAACTCGAGCAGCAGCGCGCAGGCGGCGAGCGTCACGCGCTCGGCTTCCGGGGCCGGCGCCTCCGCGGACACCTCCGCTTCGGACTCCAGCGCGAGGTGACTCCCGAAGAACTGTTTGATGGATTTCAGCATGCGGACCTCACCCATATACCATAATAGGCGCGCACGCAGTTGCGCCGCCCTGCGACGGCGCCGGGCGCTGCGGAGACCTGCTGGAGGGACCGGCTCGCGTGCCAGGCGTTCTCACCACCTGGGACCCGAGCACGTCTCTGAGCGTTCCGCTGGCTATGCCGTGAAGGACTGTCCCTTCGGGCTCCCGCCGGCGGCGAAGAAGTTGTACAGCCACGCCACGATGGCGCCACACACGGCGCCGTCCACCGCGGCGTACATCGTCACCACGATGACCGACCCGAAACCACCCGGACCATGGTACCCGGGATACACCGAAGCCCCGAGCTCCAAGGCGGCTCCGCCATAACCTGAAAAGACCAGGTTGGCGAGCCCCACGAGGAAGAAGGCCCCGCCCATGAGAATGGCGCCGACGATTGCCAGCGCACGGATGTTGAGTGACATGCCGTTCCCTCCCGGTTGAAGCGATAGGCGCAGGACGCACTGCGATTCACGCAGTCCGACCAACCTAAGGTGGGACCAAGGACGCCGAGGCGAAAGCACAAGCAAAAGCGCCCGGCCGAAGCCGGGCGCTGCGAAGCCTCCTTGCGTCGGCTCCGCTACCTCACCACCACCACCTCCCCATCCTCAATCTCCTTGGGGAATGGCCATTCGAACCCCTCCTCCGGATCGAAGTCGCCGCCCTCCAGCTTGTGGATGGCCTGCAACTCCTCTTGCGTCCCATCGGGGTGGAGGCGCCGCCGGTTGACGGCACATTTCGCCTCCCGCATGGCCACTCCTGGGCAATCGCGTGCCGCGAATCTACCCCATCCCATGTGAAGAAATTGTGAAAAAAAACCCGCTGTTCTGCGAGCAGAACCGTCGGGATTGCGCCCCTCTACGAAGAGCCGGCCGACCCCACCGGGGGCCGGCCGGCCCGGTCCGAGACGGGACGCTCGCGGCGCTAGCGACCCGCGCCAGCGGCGGGCGCTCCTGCTGCCTCCCCCCCATTCTTCGGGGCCGTCCGCACGAACCCCCCGAAATGGAGGCACTCCTCCAGCCGGCAGGACCAGGCGAGGCCCTCATCCCACACCGTCATGTCCGGGCAGCCGTCGCACATGTTTTGGCGGCCATCAGGCAGAATGTCGATCGGCTGGATCACCATGATCGACTGCTGGTGGATCCGGCGGAACAGGAGGCGCGGGTCGGTGATCGCGCTGCGCAGCGTGCGGCGCAGTCCGGTGTCGAACGGGGCGAGCGCCAGCATCGACCGGCCGCGCCGCAGCACCTTGGGGTGGGCGTACGCCAGGTACCGGCCGTGGCGCCAGTGGTGCAGACTCTGCGCCAGCTCGGCCATCCTGGGGCCGTGGTACCCGTAGATGCGCTGCTTGGTGCCCATCCGAAGGGTGAGGAGCCACTTGAACGAGTCAGCCTTCTCGGTCCCGTTCAGGTAGGCGCAGGGGGCGAAGTCCGGAATGCGCTCGCGGATCTTGGCGACCACCTCCGGCGCAGAGATGTCCACCCGGTGGTGGGCCGTCGGGCTCGCGTAGGCCAGCGGCTCCATGTCGAGCTTGCGCCCACCCACGTAGTAGTCGAACTGGCCTTCCAGCACCGCCTCCCGGTAGCAGATGAAGACCATCACGTGGACGATGTCGATGTGCTTCTGCGCCCAGTCGACCACATCCGGCACGGCGTCCAGGGTGTCGCCGTACACGGTGGAATTGAACGCGCAGGAGAGACCACCCACGCGGGCCACCATCTCGGCGTAGTGGAGGCGGAGCTCGTTGTGCTCCTGCTCCGTCTTGTCCTTCCACTTGGGACGTCCCTGCTTGCTGTCGATGTGGAACGTGAACCCCCACACGCCCGCGCGCTTCATGTCGCGGACGAGCTCCTCGTTCAGCGCCAGCCCGTTCGTGTTGATGATCGGCTTCCACCCCCGCTCGGCCACCAGGCGTACGATGTCCACGACCTTGGGGTGTGTCAGGGGGTCGCCGCCGGCAATGGAGATCCCGTCCACCTCGCGGTACCGCTGGAAGACGTCCAGGTCGGCTGCCACCTCCTCCAGGCTCTTGTGCTCGTTCACGTTCGCCCGGTAGCACCCCTCACACGCGAGGTTGCACTTCATGGTGGGCTCGAGCCACGCAATGGCGTTGTCGGGGAGGCTCCAGGGCAGCCGGTACAGCTCTCGGTGATTAAGCACGTCGTTCATCAGGGCCTCATGAGGCACGCCGGATGGCGGGAGGAGGGAGGGGCGGTCGTCCTGCGTCGCACACACGTCCACCTTGCGGGGTAAAGTGGGGTTAGATAGGGCACCGCGCCTGAAGAGAGCGTGAATTCCCCCTGAAGGGCGCGGTGCATAGCGGCTTCGGTGAACTCCGACTGAACGGGTCGTCCTCTACGCCAGCTGCTCGAAGAAGTCGTTTCCCTTGTCGTCAATCAGGATGTACGCGGGGAAATCCTCGACGTCAATCCGATAGATCGCCTCCATGCCGAGCTCGGGGTATTCCAGCAGCTCGACCTTCTTGATATGCTCCTGCGCCAGCACGGCGGCCGGTCCGCCGATCGACCCGAGATAGAAGCCACCGTGCTTCTGGCACGCCTGCTTCACCTGCCGGCTGCGGTTGCCCTTGGCGATCATCACCATGGAGCCGGCCTGGGACTGGAACTGATCCACGTAGGAATCCATGCGGCCGGCCGTCGTGGGGCCGAACGAGCCCGACGGCATACCGTCGGGCGTCTTGGCCGGCCCGGCATAGTAGACCGGGTGGT
>JBDGXT010000109.1:0-6076 GCA_039584455.1 Gemmatimonadota bacterium | reverse complement strand
GGTCAACGCCGCCATCGATCTTCACGTGCACGTGGATGTCCTGTTGCCGGGCAAGGGCGCCCAGACCCAGCGCATCACCCTGCACGCGGAGGACCTGAAGGAGCACGTCACGCTCCAGTCCTCGGGTGCCATCGCGTACGATGGCCAACTCGATCTCCACAAGGCGGCCCTGAACATGCTCCCGGTCACCGGCGGCATCGAGGTCTTGTCCCGCTCCGATGCGCCGAGCGGCTCCGGACTCGGGGCCTCGGGGGCGCTCGACGTCGCCCTGCTCGCGGGACTCGCCCGGTGCCGCGAGGAGCCCTACGATGCCGAGGAGCTGGCGGAGATTGGGTTCCAGCTCGAGGTGCAGGAGCTGGGACTCTTGGGGGGGCGGCAGGACCAGTATGCCGCCGCCCTGGGCGGGTTCCACGAGTTCGGCTTCACCGGGGACGCCGTGCAGGTCCATCCGCTGGCGGTGAGCGAGGAGGCGGCGCGGGACCTCGAGCAGCATCTCGTGCTGGCGTACACGGGCCACTCGCACTTCTCGTCGGCGACGCATGCCAGGGTGTGGCAGGCATACGGCGAGGGTGATGGGGAGGTGACCGACGCGCTGCACCGCATTCGTGAACTCGCCGGCTCGGCCGCCGAGGCGATCGAGCGAGGCGACTGGCACGACCTCGCGGGCGTCATTGCCGGCAACTGGGAGCAGCAGCAGCGGCTCGACTCCACCATCGCCACGCCGAAGAGCAAGGCCATCGAGCGAGCGGGGTTGGAGACCGGGGCATGGGGGGGCAAGGCGACCGGCGCCGGCGCGGGGGGGTGTATGATGCTGCTCACTCCTCCCGCGCAGCGAGAGGCCGTGGTGGCCGCCGTGGAACGAGCCGGTGCTCGCGTGCTGTCTGCCGGGTTCGCGCGCGAGGGGGTGGCGGTGTGGGAGCAGGGGGATGCTGCTCCGCTCACCTGAGGACGTCGCGGCCCGCGGCGAGATCGTCCATGGCTCGGCGACGCTGCGAGACCTGGCAGGCAGGCTGCGCCGTCTGCTCGGGCCGCTGCTCGACACAGCGCCGGAGGTTCCTGCGGTCAAGCCCAGGCTCACGCGCGATGGAGGTGTGTGTCCCCGTGACGGAACGCGTCTCACCTTCGACCCACTGAGCCCGCACCACCACCGCTGCCCACGCTGCGGTGGAGGATACGAGGGCGAGCGGCACGATCACGCTTGGCTGTGGCGCTACCATCTGTGGCTTTCGGAGCGCGCCATTCACCTTGCGCTGCTGGGAGCGCTCGACGGTGACGAAACGCTGCGGCGCAGGGCGGCCGAGGTGCTCGCGGCCTACGCCAGGGTCTATCCCACGGTTCCCAACCGCGACAACGTGCTGGGGCCCACCCGTCTCTTCTTCTCCACCTACCTGGAGTCCATCTGGCTCACGCAGCTGGTGACAGCCGCCATGCTGTCGGGGCCACAGGTGCTCGCCGAGATCCGCACGATGCTGGATGACACGGTGCGGGAGTCCGCGCAATTGATTGCGACGTTCGACGAGGGCTGGTCCAACCGGCAGGTGTGGAACAACACCGCGATGGTGGCGGCCGGTGTGTGGCTCGGGGAGGACGAGCTCGTGCGGCGGGCCGCCGCCGGACCGCACGGGCTCACAGTGCAGCTGCGGCAGGGCGTGTCGCCGGAGGGGCTCTGGTTCGAGGGGGAGAACTACCACTTCTTCGCGTTGCGCGGCTTCCTCCTCGGTGCGGAGCTGCTGCGAACGGCCGGGACGGACCTGTACGCCGACGAGGCGGTGGGGCCGAGCCTGCAACGCATGTACCTGGCGCCACTGGATACCCTGCTTCCCGACCTCACGCTGCCGGCGCGCGGTGATGCGCCGTTCGGGGTCAGCCTGGTGCAGCACCGCTTCGCGGAGTTGTGGGAGGTAGGGCGAGCACGCGTGGCCGACGAGCGGATCGACGCGCTCCTGGCCGCGCTGTACGACATCGATGCACCGGCAGGTGAGGATCACGGCCCGGGTGAGATCGCGGAGCAGGAGCAGAACCGTCCCCCAGCGCGGCTGTCGCGTGCGCAGCTCGGGTGGAAGGCGTTGTGCTGGATGGTGCCCGAGGCTCCTCGGGGCGGCGCCACGTGGATGCCCAAATCGATGTTCGTCGCGGCGCACGGTCTCGCTGTCCTGCGCGGGCGCGACGATCGGTACGTCAGCCTGGAATGCGGGGGCGCCCCCGGGGGTCACGGGCACCCCGATCTGCTGCACCTGTCGCTGTTCGCCGCCGGTCACGTGTTGGCCGACTTCGGGACGGGTTCGTACGTGTCACCCACGCTCCACTGGTACCGCTCCGCACTGGCCCACAACGCGCCCGGTCGCACCGGGGCCGGTCAGCTCGCCCGCCGAGGGTGGTGCGACGCCTTCGAGGTGGGGGAGCGGTGGTCGTGGTGTCGTGCATTCGCACGCGACCTGCTGGGTGAGGGGACGGTCGTGCGGCGGGCGGTCGTGATCGGACCGGACTACGTGCTCGACGTGGTCGACGTGGAGGCAGCGCCGGAGGTCGAGGTGGATCTCGCCACGCACCCGGTGGGCGGTGTCGCGGTCGCGGGGGCCGGTGGGCGTCGAGGCGGCCCCGTGTTGCAGCACGACCCCGCTGCCGCTCGGTCGCGCGGCTACGACGCGTTGGCCGACGTGCGCGTGCTCGATCTTCCCATCGGTGGCCTGTCGTGCGGTGACACCGCGGGGGCGTGCAAGCTGGTGCTCGCACCGCGCGGCGGCGAGACGGTGCTCACCGCGGTGGCGCCAGGACCACCTGACATGCACTTCGCCGACGGCGAGCCGCTGCGCTTCCTGCTGCGCCGCGCCGCGGGATCGGGCAGGTGGGCACAGTGCTACTCCCTCGGTTCCGACTCGGTGGCGACGCTGGTCGCCGACGACGCGACGGTGACCGTCCAGCGGCACGGCGGGTCATCCGATCGCTTCGCGTTCGCGCCGAGCGGCGTGCAGGTGCGCGAGGCAGGCGGTGCGACGCATACGCTCACGGGTCTCGCGGACGAGCCACCACCTCCCCCGGAGCGCCGCGCCGCGCCGCGCCCCGTCATCCCCTGTCCGCTGCTGGACGCGGTGCCTGCGCCGGAAGAGTGGCTGCATGCCGTTCCACCTGAGGCCGTGGCGAGTTTGGGCCAGCATCAATACCGTCGTTCGGAGCGCCCTTATGGCGCCGCCGGGACGTTCACAGCCCGCGTAGCGGTGTTCGCCGTAGATTCGAGGGTATGCTTTGCTGCGGATGTGACCAAGGAGACTCTCGCACTGCGCGACGCATCGGCGCCGGACCCGCGCTTGGACAACGAGGCGGCGGACATCCACGCCGACGGCCTGCAGTGCTACGTCGATGCGGGGGGGTGGGCCGGGTATGTGGTGGTGCCCGATCCGCACTCGGGCCAGGTGCGCGTCCGGTCCGTGGCCGGGACCACGGGCGATACGGCACGCTGCCAGGGCCGCTGGGCGCGAACGAACGCGGGGTACGCCGTCGTCGTGACGGTGGACGTGGCGCAGCCGCTCTGCGTGGGAGACCGCCGATCCGTCGATCTCGTAGTGAACGAGATGTACCCTGAGCGTGAGCGCCGTGCCGGCCAACTCGCGCTATCGGGAGGGAGTGGGTGGGTGTACCTGCGGGGGGACCGCGAGTCGCCCGCGGCGGCCGTGATTGCGGAGGTGTCGTGAGCTTGGCAGTGGTGCTGGTGCGCACACGGGACCTGGTGAACATTGCCGGCGTGGTGCGGGCGATGAAGAACTTCGAGCTGAGGGATCTGCGGCTGGTGGCACCTGAGGAGTACGATGCGCGGCGCATCGAGGGCATTGCGCACAAGTCGGGCGACCTGCTCAAGCGCGTGCAGACGTACGATGACCTCGATGGGGCGCTGGCCGATTGCACCTACGTCGCGGGCATGACGGCGCGGGAGCGCACGGCAAAGCGCAACATGCAGCGGCCGCGTGAGATGGCACCCGAACTGCTGGCCCGCGCCGGCGAAGGTCTCGCGGCCCTCGTGCTCGGCCCGGAAGACCGCGGACTCACGAACGAGGAGCTGGACCGCTGCCACCGCAGCGTCGCGATCCCCACCAACCCCGAATACGGTGCGCTCAACCTGGCCCAGGCCTTTACGCTCGTGGCGTACGAGCTATACCTGGCGCGCGGGGTGGCGCCGTTCAAGGTGCCGCGCAAGACCGCCCCCCCCGCGGCGGCTGAGCAGCTGGAGCAACTCTTCCAGGATGCCGAGACGGCGCTCGGCGCCATCGAGTTCTTCAAGACCCGCGACCCGGCGAGCATCATGCGTACGGTGCGGGAGGTGGTGCACCGCACTCCGATGGATGGCCGGGAAGCCGCGCTGCTGCGGGCGATGTGCATCGAGGTGGTGCGGTACCTGGAGCGCATGGGACTGCGATGACGATTCCTGGCTTCACCTCGACGGGCAGCAAGCGGCCCGAGGCGTTGTTCGGTGCGGCCGAGGGCGTCCCCGGTCGTCTGGCTCGCGCCCAGGGGTGTCGCGTGTGGGACGATCGCGGCACGGAGTATCTCGACACGGTGATGGCGCTCGGCGCCGTGGCGCTGGGGTACGCGCACCCGGCGGTGGTCGCGGCGGTCGAACGCGCGGCGCGAGACGGGGTCGTGGGCTCGCTCGCGCCGGCACTCGAGAGTGAGGTCGCGGAGCGGCTCTGCGCGCTGATCCCCGGTGCCGAGGCCGCACGGTTCCTCAAGACCGGTGCCGAGGCGGTGGCGGCGGCCGTGCGGCTGGCGCGTGTCGTGACGGGACACGAGCGCGTGGTCACCTGCGGATATCACGGCTGGCTCGACTGGTGCCAGGATGAGGCGGGCGTGCCGGCCGCCGTGCGCGCCTTGCGACGCGAGGTGCCGTTCGGCGACGCGCCGGCGTTGGAGTCCACGCTCGCGGAGTTCGCCCCGGTCGCGGCGGTCGTGATCGAGCCGGTGGTGGATGGTCCGCCGCCCGATGGGTGGCTCGCGACGGCTCGCCGCCTGGCTACGTCCCACGGTGCGCTGCTGGTGTACGACGAGATCAAGACGGCGTTTCGCGTGGCCGCCGGCGGGATGGCGGAGCAATCCGGGGTGGTTCCGGACCTCGCGGTCGTGGGCAAGGCCCTGGGAAATGGCCTGCCGATCGCCGCGGTGTGCGGCCCGCGTGACCTCATGGCGGCGGTGGCCCGTACCTGGATCTCCTCCACGTCGGCAACCGAGCACGTGAGCCTGGCGGCGGCGCGCGCCGTGATGGACGCGTACCAGGCCGAGCCGGTGCTCGACCACCTGGCGCACGCCGGGCGGCGGTTGTTCCACGCCCTGGAGGCGCTGGCACACGAGCACCCCGAGATGGTGCGAGGAGTGGTGGGCCTGCCGCAGCTGTGCTACCTGGATTTTGTGACCGAAGAGCTATCGGGCCGGGTCGCGCGGGAAGCGGCGCGGCGCGGTCTGCTGTTCAAGCGAAACGCCTACAACTTCGTCTCGCTGGCGCACGGTGACCAGGAGATCGAGGCGATAGGGCAACGGCTGGCCGAGGCCATGGCGGAGGTGGCGCGCACGTGCTGATTGACGTCCACGCGCACTTCTACACCGAGCGCTCGGGGCGCGGCGACTGGCGTGACGTGAACGCGAGTCGGCTCGCCGCGGGAGAGCGCATCGGGATCACCGCCCACGTGGCCTCCATTCTGGGGAGTTGGGGGCACCGATCGCCCACCTACTTCCCGTCGCCGGGCGACGTCACGCACGCCAACGACGCGATGCTGGAGTTGCAGCGGGCTCACCCGGGGCGCGTGTTCGGGTACTGCGTCGTGAATCCCAACTACACGGAGCACGCGCTCGACGAGATCGGGCATCGCCTGGATGCAGGGATGATCGGGATCAAGCTGGCGGCAAGCCGCCGCGCCGACGACCCGCTGCTCGATCCCGTTGCGGAGGCCGCCATGGAGTGGGGTGTACCGATCCTGCACCACGTGTGGCAGCACCGGCGCCGCGAATGGCCGGGGCAAGACGCGTCGGACGCGGCGGAACTCGCCGAGCTGGCCGAGCGCCATCCCGGCACACAATTCATCCTCGCGCACCT
>JBDGXT010000002.1:0-22654 GCA_039584455.1 Gemmatimonadota bacterium | reverse complement strand
GAGAACTGCCAGAATCTCGGCATTCTCACCAGCACCGACTTCTCGCTCATCGAGCGCGTGCGTCGCGGCGAGGAGATTCCGCTCAGCGTGTTCACGGAGGCCGAAGGGGCGATCACGCGCGGCATCATCGAGCACGGTGGTCTGTTGGACTACAACGTCGCACGGATTCAGGGCCAGGTGCAGGTGCCGACGGTCACGACCGGTGAGCGGCCTATGACGCTGGCCGAGAAGATCGTCGCGCGGCATTGGGTGACCGACCTCTCTCGCGACGAGGTCGGTACACCGTACGTGCGCCCGGGCGACGAGGGCTTCGCGCGCACCGACATCCGTTTCAGCCATGAGTACGTGACGCCGATGGCGGCCATCTTCTGGCGGGATTACGTGGGCGAGAACGAGAGTATCGTGGATCCCGAGTCGGTATTCTTCTTCCGAGACCACCTGACCTTCCTTGAGATAGCGATGACGGACGAGCGCAAGGCACAGGGTCTGCTCGACGTCGCGCTGGAGCTCAAGGCGAAGCAGGAGGGATTCGCCGAGCAGCAGGGCGTCCGTCTGTACGGTGAGCTGCCCCGGATGGGGCCACACATGGCCGTCGTCGGGTCCGAAGCCATCTGCCACTCGAAGATCCTGGAGCAGCACGTACTGCCGGGACAGCTCATCATCGGCACCGACTCACACACGCCGCATGCCGGCGCGATCGGTGCGGTGGCGTTTGGGGTCGGCACCACCGCGATCTTCAACTCGTGGCTCACGAAGGACGTGCGCATCAAGGTCCCGCCGTCGGTTCTCATCCGCGTGAACGGGCGCAAACCCGACAACGTGACGGCCAAGGACTTCATGCTGCAGATCCTGCGGCACCCGTACGTCAAGAACGGCAACGCCATCGGGAAGATCGTGGAGTATGGAGGTGAGGCGGTGGAAGCGCTCTCGATCGATGAGCGCGCCACCATGACCAACATGGCGGCGGAGGTGGGGGCCTTCACCGGAATCGTGCGGCCTGACGAGAAGGCGGTGGAGTTCCTCGCCAGGGAGCGGGGGCTCGATCCGGAGCAGGTGCGGCCGCTGCTCGACGGGCTCTTCTCCGACGACGCGGCTGAGTACGAGACGGTCATCGAGATCGACGCCAATGAGCTGGAGCCGATGGTGGCGCTGCCCGGTGATCCCGGCAACGGCCTGTTCCTCCAGGAGCTGGGCGGGTCGGTGAAGGTCGACATCGCGTACGCAGGGTCTTGCACGGCAGGGAAGAAGTCCGACATGGACATGTACGCACGCGTGTTCGGAGAGGCGTTGCAGCGCGGTGAGCGGGTGCACCCCGACGTGAAGTGCTTCATTCAGTGCGGCTCGCAGGAGGTGAAGCGCTACTGCGAAGAGAGCGGCCACCTGGAGATCTTCCGGGACGTGGGTGCCGAGTTCATCGAGCCTTCGTGCGGCGCCTGCATCAATGCTGGGCCCGGCGTGTCCTACGACCGTGAGACGGTGACGGTGAGCGCGATCAACCGCAACTTTCCGGGGCGCTCCGGACCTGGGCACCTCTACCTGGCGAGCCCGTATACGACAGCGGCCAGCGCGGTCGCCGGCCGAATCGTGGGGTGGGAGCCGAGTTCCTAGCGGGAGTTACCGTTGCGATCCGTCGTTCGGGCTCGTAATGGGCCCCAATACGGGGTCGGTCACCCGGTTCGATCGCAGTGCGGCGGCGGGATACCTCCCGCTGGCGTTCCACAGAACCCAATCGGTGAGTCCGACGTCTTCCACCGCTTGTATCTGCGCGCGGACCTCAGCGGCCCGGTAACGCGGTCGCCGCAGGGTGAAGGCCTGGAGGTACGGGCGTATCGTGGCGGGATCGCGTAGCCGCTGCGAGCGCAACAACCCATCCTCGAGCGCGCGGCGCACCACCCTGTAGGGCTCGGCGTTGGGGTAAGGAATCCCGTAGGAGCCCCGTGGGTAGTGGCTCGGGTAGACCATGGGGAGTAGCACATCGGCCAGCTGGGAAAGGTCGTCCCAGTTCTGTCCGATGCCCATGCTGCCGTTGGCGCTGGTGGTGAGACCGAACACGTCGAGCGTGAAGGGCACGCCGAGCCGCTCGACCTCTTCCTTCAATAGCGCCACCTGCCGGCGCACGGCAGCCCGCTTGCTCTCACCGTCCTGCCGCGCGCGGAACACCGCTGTTTCCATGCGCTCCCTGGGCTCGTCGGGGAAGCGCACGTAGTCGAACTGGATTTCCTTGAAGCCCATCACCACCGCTTCGGCCGCGAGCTCGGCGGCGTAGATCCACACCGAGTCGTGATAAGCATCCACCCATGGTTTGCGAAGGCCGTCGCGCCACAGTCCACCGTTCTCGTGGCGCACGGCCCACTGCGGCTTCCTGCGTGCCAGCAGGGGGTCACGCGCCACCACGATACGCGCGATCGCGTGAATACCCTTCGACTCGAGCAGCCGCAGCCGGTGCCTGGCATCGCGCACCCGCACCAAGTCGTTGGCCCCGATCGCAACGGCGGTGGGGACGCCGGAGCGGTAGCTGATGAACCCAGTGGCGTCCTTCACGTCCATGACGAACGCGTTTACCTCCGTCGTGTCGGCAAGGGCGACGAGGTTGTAGAACCGGCTCGATCCGAAGACCCAGGCGTTGAGATAGACCCCGCGTACCACGGCAGGCGGGTGTCCCGGCGGTGGCGCCGGTAGGGTGATCGGCTCCGGCTGCGGCACGCCGACCCAGGTGAGGTAGCCGGGCGACGGCTCAGTGTGCACGAGCGTCTCGAGTTCGGGCACCGCAATGGGTGGTAGCGGGACGCGGATCGTCGCGATATCCACCAGCAGGAGGTCCCGCAGGTAGTCGGGCACCGGCTGGAGCAGGTGCGGTGGTACGAGACCCGCCGTCGCGTTCTCCTGCGCCGCGACGGGCTGGGTCAGCGCGAGTGCGCCAACCAGGGCGAGTGAGCCGATGCACTTCCAGCTCACCGGGCCTGCTCCCTGAACGCGTTGAAGATCAGCGGATATGTCGCGAGCGTCTGGCCGCGGTACTGCGGGCGGAACCCATAGAGAACGACACGTCCCTTCCCCACCGAGACCTCGACCATGGCGGCCTTCCCGGCGACCTGCTCGGGGTGGAGTACCCATCCCGACATCAGCACGCTGTCCGGCTCGGCCGCCCAGCGCCCGACCACTTTGGCGCGGCGCGTGCGCTCGACTTCGAAGGCGGGGCTGCGCTCGAACCACGCCGCCACCTGTTCTGCGGTGCCGTGTGTCAGGGGATGCGTGGTGTCGAGCTCGAGGCGGAACAGGCTTCCAGGCGCATAGAACTCTTCCGAGTTCTTGTCCTCGAGCAGGTTGCGCACCGGAAGGTCGAACGCCCCGATGGCGAAGGCCGACGCTTCGTTGAACGCGAGGAGGGTACCGCCCTCATCCACGAACTGATTGAGCGCGACGATCCCGGCCACGCCGATGCCGCCGGCATAGGGCTCGGCGTATTGCGAGGGTGGGAGTCCATTGATGATCGTCGAGTCCCGCATGGCGGGCATGACGATCACGTCGAACCGCTCGTGGAGGTTACCGGCCCGCACCACTGAGTCGACCAGGGACGTGTAGGGAACGCCCCACGTGTCGAAGATCCACCGGGTCCACCCCTCATCCATCGACGCGGCGTAGCTCTTGTAGAGCCCCACCCGCGCACGGGCGACGCCGGGATATGCATAGCGGGCTGGCGGTACGGCGACCGGGTCGGACAGGGGAATGGCCACGCTGTCCTGGAGCAACGCCACCCCCACGTGCATCAGCAACGGCAGCGTGTGCGCGGTCACGTCATATGGGGGCTTGGGCGGGCCACCTGCGTAGAGCCGCAGGTCGGGATAAACCTGCTCCTCGAGCATCGTCTTGGCGAAGGCCGCGTACGGCTGGCGCAGCACGACCACATAGGAGCCCGCGGGATACTCTTCGCCGTTCGCGGTGAACGCGGAGCGAGCGGTCCGGATCTCGACCGCGCCACGCTGCAGGATGCCGAGCAGTGTGTTGAGGCGCGTTTCGTCCTGGTCGGCACGCGGGATGACGTATGCGTAGGGCCATCCCTCCCACCCGTGGACCGCCCGCTCGCCGATGCGCGCGAAGTTGCCGAGCCAGACCTCGCGGTTCACCGCGGCATTCCTCAGCAGGGCAAAGGCGCCCGAGGTCATGTAGTCCACGATGTTCCCCAAGCTCCAGTGGCCGCCGGGCCACGGCGCGGGGAAGTTCCAGGTGGGTGTCTTCGGATCGAAACCACGACCACGGGCAGCGAGATCCTCGAACGGGATCTCCATCGGCGTCGCCAGTCTGGCGCTCGCGGTCTCGGAGAGAATGCGCACGCCGGCGTGGTAGTGCTGGTAGGCACGCGCCGGCGTCCAGGCATCGTAGCGGGCGTTCACGACGACCCCCTTCTTCCCCTGCCCGAGCAGCTCCCAGGCGATCGAGGTGCCGAGGGCCGTGTAGCCCTCGACGATCAGCGGGTCGACGTTGGGCTCGAACGGGTCGATGAAGGGCGGAACGAAATAGCGTGCGCCGTGGGAGCTCGTTTGGTGGATGTCGTGCACGATCTGGGGGTGCCAGACGTTGTGCAGGCTGTCCACCGTGAGCTGCGTCTCGACCTGGGTGAACGCGTACCAGTCGCGGTTGTTGTCGTGACCGATGTACGGGTGGTACAGCTCCGGCGGCCGGCTACCCTCGCTCTCGGTGCCGAGCGTTTCGTTGTACCACTGGGCGACGATGCTCACGCCGTCGGGGTTCAGCGACGGGACCAGGAGGAGCACGGTCTCGTCGAGTATGCGACGAATCTCGGGGGTATCTTCGGTCGCCAGGCGGTGCGCGATGATCGCGGGCGCGAAGTGTCCTCCCACCTCGGTGGAGTGAATGCTGGAGGTGATGAGAACGATGGCCCTGCCGTCGCGGATGAGCTGCTCGCGTTCCGTCTCGGAGGTACGCAGGCGCGGATCGGCGAGCTTTCGGTTCATGGCGCGGATCTCGTCGAGGCGTGCCATGTTGTCGACGCTGGAGATGACCAGTGCTACGAACGGGGCACCGAGCGTCGTCTTCCCCAGCTCGCGGAACTCCACTCGGTCGCTTGTGGCCGCGAGTTGCTGGTAGTAGTCCACCAGCACAGGCCACTCGACGAGCTTGCGGTCCGTCCCGGGAACGAACCCCAGCACCGACTCGGGCGCGGGAATGGCTTGTGCCGCAAGCGGAGCCGCCAGCGCAAGAAGCGCGAGCACAGCGATGAGTGACGCGGTGACCACTCGGTCCATCTGAACCCCCGTTCACCAGGCGGCAGAGGGCGGTGAGGGGCGGTAGGGAATACTCCCTACCGCCCCTCGACCGCCCTGTTGTCTTCGGTTGTCTCTTACCGCCCTTTCCCTTACAGCTCGAGACTCAACCCCTCCTTCTATATACTGCTGCTACGGACCGCCGGATAGCAACTTCAGCTCGACGCGCCGGTTCTGCGCGCGGCCTTCCACGGTACCGTTGTCTGCGATGGGCACGTCGGGACCGTAGCCACGCGTCTCCATGCGGGACGGGTCCACGCCCTGCCGTGCGAGATACGCCTTCACCGACTGGGCCCGCTGCAAGGACAGGCGCTGGTTGTACGACCGGCTACCCGTGATGTCGGTGTGTCCGCCCACCTCGATCCGCACGTCCGGGTGCGCCATCAGCGAGGCTGCTACCTCGTCGAGGATCGGCCGCGAGTCCGGCGTGAGCGCGGAGCGGTTCACCTCGAAGTGGACGCCCCTGAGCACCAGCGGCCGGGCCACGCCCTCGGCGACCACGAAGAGGATCGCGCAACCCACCGCATCGACCGGCACGCCCACGGACGTGCCCGGGCAACGGTCCTGGTCGTCCAGCACACCGTCGCCATCGCTGTCACGCATGACGACCTCGGGTGGGCAGCCACGTTGGTCGACCTCGGTCCCCGGCGGTGTGTCCGGGCACTGGTCGAGCGCGTTCACCACGCCGTCGCCGTCGAGGTCGGCGGGACAGCCGGTCTCGTCCACCGTGACGCCGGCCGGCGTGTCGGGGCACTGATCCAGGCCGTCGTACACGCCGTCAGCATCACCGTCCAGCGGACAGCCGTCGGCGTCGACCGTAGCGCCCAGCGGCGTGTCCGGACACTGGTCGAGCCCGTCGAACACACCGTCCTGATCGGCGTCCAAGGGGCAGCCGTTCTCGTCCACCGTGGCGCCTGCCGGCGTGTTGGGGCAGACATCGATGCCATCGAAGACCGTGTCGTTGTCGCTGTCGGTGGGACAACCGGCCTCATCCACGAACGCGCCAGAAGGCGTATCGGGACACTGGTCGATGCCCGCATACACACCGTCGCCGTCGAAGTCCTGGGGGCAACCCACGTCGTCGACCTGGGCACCTCGTGGCGTATCGGGGCACTGATCGAAGGTGTTGGCCACGCCGTCGTGGTCCGCGTCACGCGGTGCGCCACCGAAGGCGAAAACGGAGATTATGGCGGCGGCGCCGAAGTTGAGTCCGCTCTGTTCGGTGGCCGAAAGCGAGGACTTGGGTAGCCAGTCGAGTCGACCCTGGATGCGGATCGCCGCGCGCCCGCCGAGCGAGAAGCGGTCGCCTAGGATCACGTGGAACTGATTGTCCACCGTGTCCACCGCCCCCGCGTAGAACACCCGCGTGTACCCCGCGCCCACGTACAGGCTCCCCAGCACCGTCCCCCGCGTGTGCCCGAAGAACGTGCCGCCGAGGTTCGTGACCTTCACATCCTGGCCTGTGGCGCTTGCCGTGGTGGTGGTGTGGTCCGCGAACGCCTGGAGCGAGAACGTGCGGGTGAAGTAGTAGCCGAGCAGTCCGCCGGCGCCGAACTTGGTCTCCAGCGCGACGGCATCGTTGTCGTACTTGGTCACGAGCCCGTAGATACCGAGCTCGACCTGCCCCTTCTCGCCGGACTGAGCCCAGGCCGGGGCACTCAGGCAGGTGGCCGTCAGGGCCGCCACCAGGGTCATTTTGATCCGCATGGAGACCAATCTACACCCCCCCCTACCCCCTGCCACTGTGGCGTAAATCACTGGTTCTGTGTGTGATGGCCCTCCACGGCGCGGCTACCCCGGCCCAGTTGCTCGGCCATATCGCTCAACTCGGCGGCCCCCCGGGCCAGCTCGGCCAGGGCCAGCAGTTGCTCCCTGCTGGCAGCCGCCACGGCGGCCGCTTCCTTGGCGGAGCCCCCCGCGGCGTCGCGGGCGCCGCCCAGCACCCCCTTTGCCTCCTCCGCCAGCTCGCGGTTACGCCGCGGCCCCTCGACCATTCGCTCCCCGGTCTGCTGGGCCACTTCGGCCGTTGAGACGATCTGGTCCAGTTCGGCGGTCCATGCCTCCGACGACTGCGTCACGGCTTGGAGCTGCTTGTTCATCTCCTCTAGAATGCGGGCTGCGCGATCGATCACCCGCCGCGTCTCCTGGGCACCACGCCCCATGTTCTGCGCCGCCTGGGCGCTTTGCTCGGCCAGCTTGCGTACCTCGTCGGCCACGACGGCAAAGCCCTTGCCGTGCACTCCGGTGCGGGCCGCCTCGATGGTGGCGTTGAGGGCGAGGAGGTTGGTTTGGTTCGCGATCAGCGCAATTGTTTCCGAGAACTCCTCCACGTCGGCTGCCGCTTCCTTGAGCCGACTCACCTCGGTGGCCCCCTCGGCAATGGTGGCGATGAGGGAGCCGAGTTGGTCCACCGCGCGTCCGCTCGCGTCGCGCACCCCGAGGGCCGACTCGGCGGTGGCACGGTTGGCCTCCTGCGTTTCGGCGGCGGCGGCCAGGGTCGCTCCGATGCTCTCCTCGAGCTGGCTCAGGGATTTGGCGACCAGCTCCACGCGCTGCGAGGCCTGCTCGGCCTGTGCCTCGGCTCGCGACGCGCTCTTTGCCATGGCATCGGCCGCCTGCTGGATCCGGTCGCTCGCCCCGGCGAGCTGGGTCACGTAGGCCGAAGTGCGCTGTGACGACTCGGCGACGGGCTCCATGAGGGCGCTCACCGAGAGTGAGAGCGCGAGCTGGGGGGAGAGCAGGTCGAGCAGCGCGCCGTCGGCTGGGCGGTACATGGTGGGCTCGGAGTGGCGCACGCTCCACAGACCTACCAGCTCGTCGCCGTGGAACAGGGGGACGATGATCTCGGAGCCCGGAGACTCTCCCTCGGGCAGCACCATGTCGGACCGCGTGAGCACGTTGGCCACGATCGGCTGCTCCGCAGCCACGGCCTCGCCGATGAGGCCGCTCTCCCTGTCGAACCGCAGCCGCTCCGAGGTGGAGGTATCCACCAGGAGCACCATTTCATGTTTCGTTTCGTCGTGCCGCGCGAACCCCATGTGCTCCCACGGCACGAGCTGGCCCGTGAGCTGCTGGATCTGCTCGAAGTTCCGCTCGATGTTCACCTCGGCCGCCACCGCTCTCGCGAGCCTCTGCACCAGGGCTAGCTCATCAGCGCGAACGGCGGTCTGGATGAGCCACCACATGAGCCAGGCTGCGATGATGAGGGCGGCTGCGAGGAACGCTGTGGCGTTTGGCGTGAGGTCGGCGGTGAGGAGGCTCACCCATCCCATGGCGAAAGCCGCGCCGGTCACCGAGACCACGCCTTCCCACCGCAGCGTGAGCTGCACGTCTACCTTGGGGAGGAGGCCTGCCAGGGCGAGCTCCAGGTAGAAGCTCAGGTTAGCCAGAATCGGCAGGAGGAGGACTGCTGCCGCGGCCGGCAGCAGGTTGCCGGGGTCCACTGACGCGCCCCCTACCTGGCCGCCGACTGCATCGTACAGCAATCCGACCAAGCCTGTCGCGACGGCCACGTGTCCCAGGGTGGCCACGCTGTCGCGGATCCGCAGCCGCCGAAGCAGCACATCTCCGATGGGAACGCCGATGGCAACCACGAGCACCGCGAACTGCCATCCCCGTAGGAGGAGCGACAGAATAACGATGCCCATGATGAACGACGCGAACCCCTTGCCCGGGAGCGCGATCCCAAAGCGGCGGCTCAAGGCCGCAGCCGTGCCAATGATGATCAGCTGGAGTGCGAACGACCCCTGTCGCAGCTCGGGTCGCGCAACGACCGTGGCCAGTGCCGCGAGGAAGAACGCGATGCCGGCAGCCGCGATTGCCAGGCGCAGCCACCGTGCGACCTGTCGGGTATCCACTATAGGCACGGCAGGCACCGGTTTCTGGTCGAACAAAAGAGGTAAGCGGCGTGAATGTCGTAAACCGGTCGGGAAACTGCAAGCGGGAACGCCCCCATCTCGTTGGCGGTGGGGCAGGTCCAGGCCTAACTTTCGGCTGGGTGACGACCTATTGACCAGCAATGGAGGGGTGCGTGCAGGTATCGATCGAATACTGCGGTGTTTGAGGCTACAAGCCACGGGCCGCCGGTCTGGTGGCCGAGATTCACGAGGCCTACTCCGACGCCAAAGTGGAGCTGATCGAGTCGTCGGGTGGGGTCTATGAGGTCGTGCTCGATGGCGACCTGGTCTTCTCCAAGCGTGAGCTCGGCCGCCATGCGGAGCCGGGTGAGGTCTTGGAGATCATCCAGGAACGGTTGAGCTCCTGAGGTAGCAGTCGGTGCGCGTTGCGATTTCCACCGGGGGCGGTGACGCTCCCGGACTGAACGCCGTCATTCGGGCGATCGCGCTCTCCGGGCTGCGTCGCGGATGGGAAGTGTTCGGCGTCGAGCGGGGTTATGCGGGCCTGCTGGGCTCGGCGCGCGTGATCGCGATGGATCGGGAGAGTGTGAAGGGAATCGTGCGGCTGGGCGGGACTATTCTCGGCACGACCAACCGGGGAAACCCGTTCAGCTGGCCGGTGCTGCAGACCGACGGAGAGTGGGCCGAGGTCGACCGCTCCGACGAGGTCATCGAAGCATTCAAGCAGCTGGCACTCGATGCCCTGATCGTGGTGGGCGGCGACGGCAGCCTGCACATTGCGTATCGGCTCTGTCAGAAGGGGCTGCCCATCGTGGGCGTGCCGAAGACCATCGACCGTGACGTGAGCGGTACGGTCATGACCTTCGGCTACGACACGGCGATACAGACCGCCACCGACGCCATCGATAAGCTGCACGCCACGGCCGAGTCACATCAGCGCGTCATGGTGGTGGAGGTGATGGGGCGGCACTGCGGTTGGATCGCGCTCCACTCCGGGCTGGCAGGTGGGGCCGACGTAATTCTGCTTCCTGAGATCCCCTACGACATGGGCAAGGTCTGCCGTAAGATTCGCGAGCGAGAGGCCGAGGGCCGGCACTTCAGCATCGTGGTAGTGTCCGAGGGAGCGAAGCCCAAGGACGGCGACGTCACTGTGAAGGCGGCTGCGCAGGTGGGTGGTGCGGAGAGGTTGGGTGGCGTGGCCGAGCTCGTGGCGGCGCAGATCGCCACAGAGACCGGCAAGGAAACGCGTGCGCTCTCGCTGGGTCACCTGCTGCGCGGCGGCTCGCCCACGACGTTCGATCGGGTGCTGGGTCAGCGCTTCGGGGCCGCAGCGGTGCAAGCCGTGGCCGACGGCAAGTGGGGTTACATGGTGTCATCGGATCCACCGCACGTGGTACTCGTTCCTCTGGAAGCGGTGACCGGAGAGCCGAACCAGGTACCACTCGATTCCGACTCCGTGATAACGGCACGCGCACAGGGCATCTCGTTGGGTGACTGAGCGGCACGTCCGCGACCATTTCCTCCCGCCCGACCGGGAAGCGTTCCTTCAGGCGGAGCCTCCCACGGGTCGTATCATCGTCATTGCCCCCACTAGAGCGGCCTGCGAGACCATCGAGCTGGCCTGCCGGCTGGACATCGAGACCGTGTTGGAGCGCGAGCACGGGCGGGAGATCCGGGAGCTGGCGGGACGCGGCGTTGGCTTCGGGATCATGGCGGGCACTGGGACCGGTAAGACGCTTGCGATCCGCCCGGTCGCAGAGGAAACCCTGGGCGTGCCGCTCAAGGTCGGAGTGGTCAACCGCGAACGCGAAGCGACACCCGAAACGCCCACCTGGAACGTCGTGATCATCACGACGGGCATCGCCCGACGCTGGTTCCAAGACGAGCTGATCGATCCACACGACACGCTGGTGGTGGACGAGATCCACCAGACGTCAGCGGAGCTGGAGCTCTGCCTCGCGCTGGGGAAGCGCGTCGGTTGCCGCTTCATCTGGCTCTCCGCCACGGTGGATCCCCAGTTCTACTCGCGCTACCTGGAGTCCGCGGAAGTGCTGGAGACGACCGCGTTCGATCCCTCCCTCTCGGCGCAGGTCCAGACTCGCCGGCAGAATCCGGTGGAGTTCCTCGATGATCGGTTCGTCCGGCACAGCATGAAACAGCGACGCGGCGTGGCGGTTTTCCTGCCCACGCGTGCCGAAGTGGAGAAGGCGGCTACAGAGTTGGGGAAGCGGTGGCCCCGGCTGAACGCTGCTTTCTACCACGGAGGTGAGCCGATCCGGGTGATCCGGCCGTTCCTGGACGGCGAGGCCGACAAGCCGTTCCTGCTCGCGATGACGGCGGCGGGCCAGTCGGCGCTCAACATCCGCGGCCTGGACACCGTGGTGATTCTCGACTCGCGCTTCAGCAACGTGGTGGAGCGTGGACGCAATGTGCTGACGCGGCTCTACCTGGGTCCCAATGAGATCCTGCAGATGGCAGGCCGCGTTCACGGGCGCGTACCGAACGGTGAGGTGTACATCCTCAGCGATCGGGATATTGACTTCTTTGGATTGCAGCCCGGACCACCCGAGTTCCAGCTCGCGGGCGACAGCGAGCGCGTGGCGCTCACCGCCGCTGCGCTGGGAGTGGACCTGCGGGACCTCGAGCTGCCGGTACCGCTCGATCGGGAAGCGTACGGACAGGCCGCGGAACGTCTCGCCAACCGTGGCATCGTGAGCGACGGTCGCCTCACGGCATACGGAAAGGACGTCGAGGCGATGCCGGTGGACCGCCCCTGGGGCGAGTTACTGGTGCACGCCGATGACGAGCTGCTTCCGTACGTGGCGGTCGCCGCCAACATCGATTCGCTGCACCGCATGACCCGGGACGATCCCGATCTCTCCGGGATCGTGGTGTACGGGAGCGATCATCTCACGGCCTACAACCTCTATGCCGAGGCCGTGAACCAATACGGCTACCTCGGAGAGGTGTACGGTCTCCCGCGGCATCTGCTGGCGGAGGAGGTGGGTGAGTGGGCGGACGACCGCGGCGTGCCGGTGAAGGCGATCGAAGACGTGGCACTGGGCATGGCCTCGGTGTACCGCACGCTGGAGATGCAGCTGCCGCGAGAGCTTCCCTACGCCGACCGCAAGGTGCTGCGCGCGTTTCAGGAGCTCGTCGCGCGGCTCATGCCCTTCGATCTCACGATCGACGGGGAGACAGCCGATGGGGAACGGGCTCGCTTGTCGGACTCTTCGGTGTGCACGCCGAGCGGTGCCATCGCCGGCGCCGTCCGCTTCTTCGCTGACCGGTTCGGTGTCCCGCGCGGTGCGATCGAAGGGACCAACGTGCCGTTCAACCTGATCAAACGGTACGCCGAGCGGCGCGAGCCGGTGGTGGAGTTCCGGGAGGGCCGCCGCAGCGGTCTCGTGGTGACACGCGGTACTGAGTACTTCGGGTTCGTGCTGGACCGGGAGCGCACCCCGCTCAAGGGCCGGTTCCCGGTGGAGCTGGCGGAGAGCGCGCGCGACGCGCTCGCGCTCGCACTGCTGGATGGCGTCACTCCTCACCACGACCAGCGCGGGGTTGCGAGGGCGGCTTCCCGTCTCGACGAGTACTGGCGTCGCTCGGGCGGTACGCTCGACGTCGCTCAGCCAGCGGAGGTACTGAAACGGGTTCGGGCACAGCTCGACGAGGTGACGAATTGGGAAGCGTTTCTGAAGACGTCAGTGGAGCTGGATATGGCCGCGCTCGTGCCGAAGCAGACCGGGTTGGATCTCGATGCGCTGCCCTCCTCGGCCCAGATATTTGGAGACCGAGTTCCGCTGCTGTACGACCTGGAGAATGGAGAGGGCGTCGCTCGGCTTCGCCTGAGGGAGAAGCAGGCACGCCGGCTGCGGAAGCGGGACCTTCCGCGTGTGGATCGCCCCCTGAGGTTCAGCGTCTATCGTGGCAAGCGGGAGGTGGTCCGCGCAGCCGCGCTCGAGGAGCTACGCGAGGGGTTACGCGCGCTGGAGCGTCACTCGCGCGAGCGGCACAGCCGGCGGCGCTACCGCTAGCTCGGATCGGCGAGCGAGAGGATCCCGAGCCAGGCGGCGGCGTAGCCTCCCTCCAGCTCCCCCGGGTCCGCGCCGCTGAGCAGCTCGAGACCCATCCCGTGAACCACCGCGCCCAGGAGCCAGCCGTTCTCTGACGGCAGGATCGAGGGTGCCAGATCCAGATCCCGCAGCAACTCGTCGGCCGCGGCACCGAGGGCCACCGCAAAGTCCTCGACGGCCTTCTTGACCATCTGTTCAGGAATGACGCCTCCGGGGCCGAACACCGAGGTCCAGGCCCTGATGGTCCCATCCTCTGACTCCTTGGTCAGCAACGCCCAGCTCTGGTCGATTGCGCCCTTCGGGGTGGGAGCCCGGAAGGCGGCGACCCACTCCTGGGTGCGGCCGGTGGCCAGATGCCGCGCCACGGCCTCGATGACGCCGCGCTTCGTCTTGAAGTGATAATGGACCAGACCCTTGGCGCATCCCGCTTCCTTGGCGACTTGATCCACCGTGATGTTGGCGGCCCCCTTGCGCCGAATGAGGGCGTCGGCAGCAGCCACGATCGACTGTTTCGACTTCTCGGAGTTGGTGCGCTTCTTGGGCATAGGAAACCCCGACTGTCCGGACAGCCAAATCTAAGGAATGTGTCTTGCGAGCGCGAGAGCCATCCCGGCCGAGGCCATTACTGTCCCAGTGGTCAGTCGTGAAATCGTTCGATCGGGAGAGTCTTCTTGGGGCGCCGGGCCGGCAGCAGAGGGGCTTGCGTGACGCGTTTTGAAACCTCATCCCCGCTGGAAGCGTAGAGCGAACAAGGAACGGAATCATGGCTGAGCGCCTACCTGCCGCATTCTCTCCGCTCGCCCGGGCGGTCCTCGAATCGTTGTCCGAGGGTGTGCTGATCCTCGACACCACGGGGGGGATCGCCTACGCCAATCGGGCGGCGCGCTCCGTGCTGAAGGACGTCAACGGCGACGATTCGGGGGCTCTGTTGCCGCAGCTCGCGCGTTTCGGGGCGCGGATCGCCCCGCTGTGGATCGGCGGCGCGAAGCTGGGCGAGGCTGTATACCTGCCGTCCCAGGACGACGCCGGAAAGAGCACCCTCGCCGAGCGCGAGCGGCATGCCATTATCCATACGCTGGAGGCTACCGGTTGGAAGCTCACTGAGAGCGCCCGCCAGCTCGGCATTTCGCGCACCACCCTCTGGCGCCGTCTCCGAATGTACGGCCTGGAGCGCGATAGTCGCGGCAGATGGTCCAAGCCCTCGTAGCCGCACTCCTCGCACTCTCTCTCCCTCAGGACACAGCGACCTTCCGCGACGCCGCGGCGGCCGAGATGTACGCGCGCGCCCGGGTGCGGCATATCCGGCAGGACTCTCTCGTGCGTGACTATCAGGCCACGGTGCGCACGCGCCTCGACGCCACTGCTGGGCGAGGACGCTTCGCCCGTCTGACCACGCTACTGGCTCACGAGTCGGTGGCCGAGGTGACGTGGACGGCGCCCAACGACCTCATGGTGAAGGTGATCGGTGCTCGCGCGAGGGCTCCCATCATCGGCATGCTGCAAGGGCTGGGTGAGGACTTCGGCATGGAGGAGGCGGCGGAGTTCGATGAGGAGGCGGCACGTGAGCTCGAAGCCGAGCTGAGGCAGGACCTCGTGATTGACCGTCCCTGGTTCATTCCGCGCGCGCTGGGGGACAGCATCCGCCTCATGGGTGTGCCCGACCACGCTGCACTGCACCCGCTTGCCGACGGCGCGACCGAGCACTATCGGTTCGCGCTCACTGATTCCGTGGCGCTGATTCTCCCGGGCCGCACCGTAAGCGCCGTGAAGATGGAGGTGCGCCCCAAGGCGTTCGGTCCCGCCTTGGTCTATGGAGACATGTGGCTCGACCAGGAAACCGGCGACGTCGTGCGCCTCACGGTGGTGTTCATCGGGCAGTATTTGTGGGATCGACCCAGCGACGATGCCACTCCGGAGGACAGCGCCGACGCTCGCAGAGACAGCAAGGAAGCCGACCGGTATCTCAGTGTCGAGGCGGACGTGGAGTACGCCCTCATCGACAACCTCTACTGGATGCCGCACCGCCAGCTGCTCGCCATCACCGCGGAGCTTCCCTGGATCCTGAACCTGGCGATCCCGGCGAGGGCGATCACGACCTTCAGCGATTATCGCGTCAATCAGTCACCTGCGATCGAATTCCGGGTGGACGTCAGCGATTCGATCGTACCCGAGGGGCGACGCCGCCGCTCGGTGCGCACGCGGCGCCGCAGCGATCCGAGCGATACCACCCGGGTCGACCACCGGCAGAGGCAGGAGGAGGGCTACGTGCGAGCCGGCGTGTGGAGTAACGGGCGCTGGGAGGTGGATGTGCCTCCTGCCGAATCACTGGCGCAGCACGAGTGGGACACCGAGTTCCGCGTCGATCTCGATCCGCTGGAGGAGAAGCAGATTCGGGAGTCGTTCGCACGCATGTCTGAGCTGGAGTACGAGTTGCCGCCGGAGTGGACGGGGAAGCGCAAGCTCGCCCTCGCGTGGGAGCGCTTCGCCGACATCTTGCGGTACAACCGTGTGCAGGGTCTCTCGCTCGGCCTCGGGGTGCGCTTCCGCCCCGGACCCAAGTTCACGACACTGTTCGCCGAAGCGCGCTTCGGCATCGCCGACCTCCGGCCCACCGGGCTCGTGGCGTGGCGCCGCGACGGGCCAAGCGGCCTGCTCGATATCAGTGCCTACCGCACTGTGCACGAGGTGGAGCCATGGACGCAGGGGCTCACTATCGGGAACTCGTTGAACGCGTTCTTCACCGGCCACGACGACGCTGATTACCTGTTGGCCTCGGGCGGGGGCGTCTCGTACACCATCAATCACGGCACTCTGCGGGATCTCGAAATCGGCGCCTATGCCGAGTACCACGAGAGCATGCAGACCGAGACCAGCGTGTCGCTCCCCAACCTGTTCGGCGACTTCAGCTTCCAGGAAAACCCTCCGGTCGCCGAAGGTTGGTACGCCCGGGGCGCGCTCACGCACCGGACCAAGATCGGCCCGACTACGCTGCGTGACGGAGCCGATGTGCTAGCGGGCGACTCGCTCGTGGCGGGACGGTTCTGGGGTGCGCTGTTCGTGCCGTTTCGTGTGGTCGACCGCGCCGTACGAGTCACACTGCGCGGGGGCATCACGGGCGGGGATGCCATCGAGCAGTTCCTGTTCCGCGTGGGGGGGCAGCAGACCGTGCGGGGCCACAGGTATGGCACGAAGCGCGATAGGAAGTTCTACGCGGCGCAACTCGACTTCTCTCTGCTCGAGAGCTCGTCCCTCTGGACCCCGGTGCTGTACGCCGATGTGGGCGGTACCTTCGCCGGCGATCCGCTCGTGGGCGTGGGAGCCGGCGTCGCCTTCCTGGGAGAGATACTGCGGTTCAATCTGTCATGGGGTCTGAACCCGGACGTGGGGGCCCGGTTCGACATCGTATTCCGCGCGCCGCGCTGAGCTCCCGCAGCGCGCCTCGCTGAGCTCCCGCAGCACGCCTCGCACACCCCGCTCCACTACCGCCTCCCATTCTGAGCCCCTAGGTTGCAGCGGTATGCGACGGAATGCGGTGGCTCTCCTGTGGGTGCTCGGGTGCGCGGCCCTGGTAGGTGCGTGCGGCGCCCCCGCCGAGGAGGCCGTGCGCGCTGAATCGCGCGAGGGTGATGCCGCCGAGCCCCCGCGCGCTGACTCCCTCCAGAGTGACGCGGCCCCGCCCCTGGTCATGCCCGATTACCCGGAACCCGTGCGCGGCCGCCTGGTCACGCGCAGCGCTGGTTCCGATGAGATCGCCGGCGACTGGCCGGCCCGCGCGGGCACGTGCGAGGAGCCGCGGACCGTGCAGCTGGTGGCGTCCGGGGAACGTGTGGGCGCTATCCTCCTGTTCTACCTGGCGGCAGCCGATCACGTGACCACGTATCCGGTGGTGCCGGCGGACAGCACGGTGCCCGAACCGCCGGCAATACGCGTAGGCGTACAGCTCCTCCGCTCACGGCTGGGCGACTCGTTCCAGGGGTTCGACGGCACGGTAGAGCTCACCGAGCTGGGCCGCCGGTTGAGCGGCCGCCTTCAACTGCATCTGATGAACATCGACACCCGGGACACCGTGCTCTACGCGGGCGTGTTCAGCGGCGTGCGGGTACGTGCGGGGTCGCCGCTGGAGTGCGGGGTGCTCGACGAGACTGAAGAAGTGGCGGACACCCTCGCCGACTCTACGGCGGCAGACTCGTTAGATTAGGCGACTCAATGGAGCAGACATACTTCAGAAAGGGCTTCGGCCTCAAGCGGGAGATCGAGGGCGACCTCGCGAAGGACTACCACAGCCAGTTGGTGGACCGCATTCGCGAGGGTGGACACTCGCTCGAAGTCGATGAGCTCACGTTCCTGCTCGCCAAGGAATTCGGCTTCTGCTACGGCGTTGACCGCGCCGTGGAGTACGCCTACGAGAGCCGCACCAAGTTTCCTGATAAGCGGATTCACCTGGTGGGGGAGATCATCCACAACCCGCACGTGAACGAGAAGCTCGCAGGCATGGGTGTCACGATCATCCAACCGGGCGAGGACGGCCAGTTCGATTTCTCCGGAGTGCAGCCGGAGGACGTGGTGCTGATTCCGGCCTTTGGTGTGCGTTACGCCGACTTCCAGCACCTGCGCGAGCTCGGCTGCGTTCTTGTGGACACCACCTGCGGTTCGGTACTCAACGTGTGGAAGCGGGTGGAACAGTATGCGCGCGACGGGTTCACGGCCGTGGTGCACGGCAAGCACTTCCACGAGGAGACCAAGGCCACGACGAGCCAGGTGACCAAGCACGACGGCGGGCGGTACATCATCGTGCGCGACATGGCCGAGACCGAGTTGCTCTGTCGTTTCATCAAGGGGGAGGCCACGACTGCGGAGATGCAGGAGGCCTTTGGGCACAAGGTCTCGGGGGGCTTCGATTTCCTGCGTGATCTGAAGCGCATGGGCGTGGCCAACCAGACCACGATGCTTGCCGGTGAGTCACTCGCCATCGCCAGGCGCATTGCGGAGGCGTTGACGGAACGGTTCGGCCCGGAGCACCTGGAGGCACACTTCCGCACCTTCGACACAATCTGCTCAGCCACGCAGGAGCGGCAGGACGCGATTCTCGAGTTGATCGAGGAGCCTCTCGACGCGATGATCGTGATCGGCGGCTACAATTCCTCCAACACGAACCACCTCGCCAAGATCTGCTCCAAGAAGATCACGACCTACCACATCTCCGACTCGCACTGCATTCTGCCGGAGTCAGGGGCAATCCTCTACAAGCCGGTGGGGAGTAGCGAAGAGATCCAGCGGGAGGACTGGCTGGCGGGTGTGGGTCGCATCGGTATCACCGCCGGTGCTTCGACGCCCAACAACAAGATCGGTGAGGCGATCGAGCGGGTGTTGCAGAGCAGGGGGTTGGCGGTACCGGCGTAGCGATGGACGAGCGACGTCACGTCCTGAGCCTCGAAAACCTCAACCGGCGGCTCGCTCCCTCGGCAGTCGTCCTCATTCTGGCCAACTTCATTCCCATCTACGGCGTAGCATTCCTGGGTTGGGAAGCCTTCCCGGTGATCCTCTTGTTCTGGTTCGAGAACGTTGTCATCGGGCTCTACAACGTCCTGAAGATCGTGTTCGCGCGACCCGATGACCTGGGGCGTTGGGTCGCCAAGGTCTTCATGGTCCCGTTCTTCGCGTTCCACTACGGGATGTTCTGCTTCGTACACGGGATCTTCGTGGTGGCGCTGTTCGGGGGCGGAACCGTGGAGTCGCTGGACAACCCGGGACTGGATATGTTCGCGGGCGCGTTGACCGCCGCCGGAGTGACCTGGGCGGCGGTGGCACTGATCGTGAGCCACGGATTCTCGTTTGCCTGGAACTACCTGAAGCACGGCGAGTTTCGGCGCGCTACCCTGGAGAATCTGATGAAGCAGGTGTACGCGCGGGTGGTGGTGCTGCATCTCGTGATCATCGCGAGCGGTTTCCTGGTCCTGGCTCTGGGGATGCCGGCAGTCGGGCTGGTGCTGCTGGTGCTACTCAAGATCGGGGTGGATCTCAACGCACATCTCAAAGAGCGAGCCAGGTTCGCCGGCTAGGCCGGCGCCCTCGTATGCCAGGTGAGGGGCTACCCCCAACTCTTTGCCGGTGGGGCGTTGCGCCTGAGCTGCTTGAGGAACTTGTAGGGCGAGTGTCCATTTGTACTGTGCGGCTCAGCTGTATCGCCGTTCCGTAGTGCCGCGATGAGCTTCTCCCTCCGATAGCCGCCCCGCGCGGTGCGCCCGGGACGCGCGCCGTTCGACTTCCGCAGCTTGAGTGGTCGCACGTGCTGCGCGATGATGTTTACCGTCCCGTCGTCCTTTGCCAACGTGCCCAGGACCCAGAGGAACGGCTCGCCGCGGACGGCTACGCGGTCGCGCTCGTAGATGTCGGGCCGCACGATGGCGTTGATCATTCCCGCTTCGTCTTCCATGAGGATGAACGTGTAGCCGTTTGCCGTCTCGGGCCTCTGGCGCGCCACCACCAAGCCGGCGACCTCCACCTGCTCCTCGTGCTCCAACTCCTCGAGCCGGTCACTGCGCAACACCCTGGGCGGCAGCGCATCACGCATCATGGAGAACGGGTGTCCGCTCGCCGAAAACCCCAGCACATCGTACTCCGCCACCAGCCGCTCGTCACTCGTGACGCCACCGAAGCGCAGGTGCTCGTAGGGATGCACGAGGGGAAGCTCGAGCTGGCGGCGCGCGCGCGCGGGATTGGATTGTTCGGCCTTGGGTGGAAGCCACAGGCCCACCTGCCAGAGGAGCTCTCTGCGAGTGAGCCCCAGCCCATCGCAGCCACCCACCCACACCAGGTTCTCGATTGCGTCGCGTGAGAGCTTGGGCGGTGCGCGGCGCACCAGGTCGCCGAGACTGCGGTAGGGACCGCTCCGCTCCCTCTCGGCCACCGTCTCCTCGGCCACCTCCCACCCACAGTCGCGGATGAACCCGAGCCCGATGCGAAGTTCTCCCTCTTCGACAGTGCAGTAGACGTTGCTGCGATTGATGTCGGGCAAGCGGATGTCCACGTCGTGCCGTGCCGCGTCGCGCCCCAGCGCGTCGAGCGAGTAGAACCCCATCGGCTGGTTGTTGAACAGCGCCGTGTAGTACTCCACCGGGTGATAGTACCTGAGCCATGCCGACTGATAGGCGAGCAAGCCAAAGGCCACCTTGCGCGCGGTGGCGTCGGAGACATCACGCTCATGCGCCCCCTGAAGGAACTCCTCCCAGAAGCTCTCCATCAGCTCGCGTGACCTGCGGCGGCTCATGGCGCGCCGCAGTGCCTCCGCCTGTCCCGCGGTGAAGCCGGCCAGCGCGTGACATACCTGCAGCACCTGATCCTGATAGATGATGACGCCCAGTGTCTCGTCGAGTGCCTCCCTGAGGAGGGGGTGATCCACCGGTGGCTGGTAGGGAAGTCCGCGCTCTTTGGCGTGTCGCTCGGCCTCGCGTCGCCGTACGTAGGGGTTCACGGCGCCGCCCACGATGGGACCGGGTCCATCTGGATCTGCGCCCGGCTCTCGATCTGGAACACCCCCACCGTGTCGCCGGTGCAAATCTGGTCATAGACCTTCTCGTCCTCGAAGTCGATGCGGGAGAGATCGGGCGGCTCACCTTCCTTCTCCGCCACCAACTCCACGCACTCCTCGACGGCCGAGAGCATTCCGAGCGCCAGGAAGTCGATCTTGATGAACCGTGCGTCGTCACACGAGTCCTTGTCCCACTGGCACACGACGCGATCGGGCATGGCGGACCGCTCCAGCGGTACCAGCTCTACCAGTGGACGGCTGGAGATGATCATTCCACCCACGTGTTGTGAGACGTGGCGCGGCAGTCCCGCGATCTCCTCTGCCAGGTCACACAGGTCACGCCACAGCGGTGCGTTCACCTTGCCCGCGAACCCCGGTAGCTTCTGCAGCTCCTCCCGCAGCGCCGCGGCCGAGCGGTGCTCCGCCAGCTTGGCGACCTGCTCCAGCTCGCCAATGGGTAGGTCGAGTGCCTTGCCCAATTCCCGCACCGCCGAGCGCAGCCGGTAGGTCGGAAACGTGCAGACGAGCCCAGTGTGCTCCTCGCCGTAGCGTTGGTACACTCGACGGATCAACTCTTCGCGGATCTCCCGTGGGAAGTCGAGGTCGATGTCTGGAACCGAGGCCAGCGTCTCGTTGAGGAACCGCCCGAGAAAGAGCCGGTTGCTCACCGGATCGATGTGGGAGAGGCCGAGGAAGTAACAGATGATCGAGGAGACCGACGAGCCGCGCCCTCGACCGGGGAGCAAATTCGCCCTCGCTCGCCGTGTGTCGCGGCGTACGTCCACTCCCACCTCACGTGCCAACTCGAACAGGTCGTTGTAGACCAGGAAAAAGCCGCACAACCCGTGGTGGTCGACCAAACGGAGCTCTTCCTCGAGGCGTCGTTCGGCCTCATGACGGTGTGGCGAGCCAGGTGGGTAGAGCTCCTCCAGCTTCACGCGGCTCAGCTCGCTCAGTGCCTGCGGTGCGGTTTGTCGTTCGCTGCCCCGAAAGTCGGGGAACGTGTACCCCAGATCCTTGGTGAGATCGAATGCGCGGCACCGCTCAGCGATCAGCTGAGTGTTTGCGATGGCGTCGGGACGGTCGCGGAACAGCACCTCCACCGCCGCCGGGGGCTTGAGATAGAACTCGCTATTTGGCTTCCGCACACCGTGAGAGCCGTCCAGAGTCGTGCGGTTGCGGATGGTCACCAGCGCGTCGTACAGCCGGTGTCCCTCGCGCCGGTGGTAGTGCACGTCTCCCGTGGCGACCAACGAGAGACCGACGCCATCGGCGATGTCAGCGAGCGTGCGTGTGAGGCCCATGTCACCCTGCACCGCATTGCGCTGGAGCTCGACGAAGAAGTGATCTCTCCCGAACACGGCACGGCACCGCTCGGCGAAACGCCGTGCGGCGGTGAGCCCCTCGCGTTGGAGGACCATCGGAAGTAGTCCGTTGCGACAGCCCGCAAGCACGATCAACCCTTCGGGCCGCGCCTCGAGCGAGGCGAAGTCGAGACGGGGGTCACGCCGATCTTCCCGGCCGAGGTGTGCCTCGGTAAGGAGCCGGCAGAGGTTGGCGTAGCCTACAGGTGTTTCAGCGAGCAGGGTGACGTGTGAGCCGTCGAGCAGCGTCACCTCGGCGCCGGTAATGGCTTGCAACCCCAGGTCCTTTGCCGCCTGGGCAAAGGCCATCGAGCCGTACACGCCGTTGTGGTCGGTCAGGGCGAGGGCGGCATAGCCCACGTCGATGGCCTCGAGGACCAGTCGCTCGGGGAGCGTGGTGCCGTCGAGGAAGGAAAAGGCGGAGTGGCAATGGAGTTCGGTATACATCGGGAGGTGAGCACAGTTGCTACGGCCTCTGGATGTACCACTGCTTGGCGTTCAGATCTTCGAACAACACCACATGCCCTCCTCCCTCCAGAACGACCTC